>JAEZRB010000320.1 GCA_023412975.1 Bacteroidota bacterium
ACATAAGCATAACACCAATGTACATTGGATTTCGGGAAAATTTGTAAAGACCTGAAATAACCAATCTCTTTGTTGGGTCAGCGGGTGACAATGTACCGAGGCCGTCAATTATAAACCTGGCAATACAATGAAACATAACAAATGCTCCTGCAAGGAAGACAATTGATCCTAAGAAGTGATGAAATAAAAACGGCCCGGAGAGTGCATGCTTAAAACTGTTTTTTGCAATCAAAAAAGGGATTAGTCCAGCCACTATGCCGGGTTGTAACACAACGAAGACTAAATTTCGCAAGGTAAGTGAAATTCGTGCTGGGCTCATATGGAGTTTGCAGTGTAAAGCTATGCCCTTTTGCCATTGATAACATTCTTCCAAATCCACTCTATGCTTATAATTATCAAAAGAAACCATGTAATCTTTTAAAATACTCAACATAGACCTTTAGCTATTTCAGACTGTATCTCTAAATACTACGACATCAAACTAAACACAGTACGGTAATAAAAATCCCGGGCACATGGTGCGCCCGGGTGAATAATTAATCAGTGTTCATTTATGGAAGATCACTAAAACTAGCCGCCATCAAACCGTCCGTCTCGTAGTGACTAGGTGGCACGGTATTATCCCATGCTTCAATCAATATACCGGATGACATACGGCCGGTTTTCAGTTCGCCGGTGCCCCGCAACTTTAACTCGTCGGTTCCCCAAAATTCAAGTTTTATGGGCTTATGCATAAAGCCTTCCAGGGAAACACCAAGCGACTTGGGCGGATCCAGGAATGCAGTGCCGCATGAGTAGGATCGCTGTACACGAACACCGGTAACAATATCCTGCAACGCGTACCAGATCTTCACTTCTATTCCACCTTCTTCATCCTTTGCTTCGGCAGTAAAACCTGTTAGTCCTCCCATGGATTGTGGTTCCAGGAAGTAAAAACCCGTTGTTGCCGGCAGGCTCACGCTGGAAGTCTTCACGCAACCATTGACAGCTGGTGTAGTTACAGTTGCGCTACCCTGTAATGTATATTTTACTTCACTACCCGCTGCAAGAGCGCCGCCCAGGAACAGGAATACAGGATCTACATTCTCCGGGCAGGGCGCACCAAAACCGCGATATACCAGCTTAAACTCAGCGGTTTCCTTTAACGCATTACTACTTCCCGCATTGAGTACGCCGCCGTGGTAACGTTCATATAAAAATTTTCCTGTGAATTTGCGAAGCACAGAACGCGCAATCACTTTCCCGTTGGAACCTATCTCTATCGCGCCTGAAATGTCCTGGTCGATCTTACAACGGATGATGCCGGGCGACCACAGATCAACCTCCACCGTCACGCCATTTATTTTCACGGAACGTTTGCCCGCACCCGGATCATTCCCGAAGAATCCATACATATACAATCTGCAGCTACCGGCATTATCCAATCTTAAGAAGTCTTCATCAACGTGCAGGTACGCAACATTCTTGTCGCCCAGGACGGTAATATTTGATATCAACATGAACTCGCCCTTGCGATGCATTTTTATATACGCTGCAATAGCTTCGGGGTTTACACCCGGCTCATGATCCGGCGCAGTATAAAAAGCCGAGGGGCCATCACCTTCCAGTTTTCCTTCACCTGCATAACTCCAACGCTTTACTTCATCGGGGCGAAGTTTCCTGGCTTTCTTTAATACCGGAATCGTATAGCTTCCAGGTGTCTGATCATCAGGATCGACCTTGGGGAAGTTGGTGGTGAGCTTTAACTCATGAAAACTTCCCTGCTCTACTGTTGCAGAAGATGGCGTGAGTTTAATACTCTTTAAATAACCCCAATCGCTAAAATGCGAAGTGGTAACGGATAAAGTCTTCTGTACTTTGTTTAAAACGGTGTTCGTCATCATCTGCCAGGTACCCTGATCATCCTGGAAAGCGATGTCAAGAAATTCTGGCCGGCTGTCGGTAGTATCGGCCGGATCGTATTTAAAAACGATGGTGACGTGCTTAGCAAATTGTGATCCATGCGGGGCAAGACGATAGGCATCACCAATACCTTCTGGTAATTCATTGGTCAAAGCCTGGACGCTGATCTCTTTGGGTGAATCGAGTGCACCGGCTGGAATGATGATCTTAATACGACCATCGGCACTGGACAGGTCGCCGCCATTGGTACCAATTAGTTTGCTTATAATAGCACCCGTGGGTGTACCAACAGGTGTTTTTGTTTCCGCGGGCTCACCAGTTGACCCGGAAACATCTTTTGTGTCTTTGCGGCAACCGCTTGCCAGCAAAAAGCCGGCGAGTATTGCCAGGATATATTTTCTCTTCATGATTAAGGTTTAACAAAACGAAAATATTAGCTGCATGAAAAGATGCTGATAGCATATTACATGAGATGCAGATAGTAGGTGATGAATTGAAAATAGATTTACATTATTAAAGACGGTTTTTGATGGCTTTATGCGATTCTAATGCATATCATCTAAATTTTATCCCTAAACCACTATATTGCTATTTGCTACTTTACGTACGATGAATTGGAATGCTATACTACAGTTTGGCCGTGCAGAGCTTGAATTATTTCGAGTCAAGGCAAGCTGGATATTGCTATGTAGCAGCATACTACTTTCCAGCTGCGATGTATCCGATAAAAGTCCGGAACCGACCCGTAAGAAAACCGACTATATCAAAAAAATAGAAGGGAGAAATGATAGTATACCGGCGGAAGATGCGCGCCGCGGCGAAGTTCTGATCGCGTATTCGGATTGCAAGCAATGTCATACCAGGGAGAAAAGAGCCAAAGGCCCGGCATTTGAAGATATCGCTGAAAAATACCCGGCCAACGAAGTCTTTATTAAAATGCTCGCGCAAAAGATCATTCATGGTGGCTATGGCACCTGGGGCCGGCCGGTTATGGACCCGCACCCACATTTATCTGTCGAGGATGCGGAATTGATGGTGAAGTATATCCTTTCCCTGAAGAACTTGTAATCCAGGCAAATAGGTAGTTCCGAATCGTAAATTTTCATAAAAGATCAGGTGAATTTTCTATTGCGGTGCCAATTTTAAGGTTTTATGTTTGTATCAGGACGTTGATTGAAACCCTATCCAATATCATCCTGAAAGATCGATCCAAATCCAAAAAAACCAATTTAAAATCCAAATCCGGTCGACTCCTATTTTACCGTCCAGTAAAAATCTAAAAAGCCACCGCTCTTGCTGTGGCTTTTTTTATTAGTTGTCTTTCTCCGAGTAGCTGGAGTCCCCCTTATGAAGGAATTGCCCGGGATTTCCACGTCGGCTATGCAATTCTCTATCCAGGGTTACACTACCTATTATGAAAATTGAAGTGAATTTCTTCAAACAGGTTTTCCTGACCAGGTTGTATGGCGGGACGACGGACTTTAAACCCGGATCATTTATTCTGCTGACAAAATTCTAATTTTACCCTGAACTACTGTATATGATTACGGCAAGGCTTTCAATTATTGTCACTTGTTTCACGATAGCTTTTTCGTCTTGCAAGGATGATACGCCTTTTGAAAAAGACCTTAATTTTTTAGAGAAATATGATAGCGTAATCGTACTCTCCCGTGGCGATGCAGAATTGATCGTTTCTCCGAAATACCAGGCAAAGGTTTTTACTTCGACCACCGGTGACGGGTTGAGCCATGGCTGGATCAACTATGATGTGTTTGACGCCCCACCCGACCCGCACATGAATGCATATGGTGGTGAAAACAGGATCTGGCTTGGTCCTGAAGGTGGACCGTTCTCGCTTTTCTTCCCTAAAGGTTTTGTCATGGATTTTGCAAACTGGAAGATCCCGGCCGCCTTTGATACAGAACCCTGGGAACTTGTTTTTGCAACTGACACCAATGCGCTGATGCAAAAGGATATGAAACTGGCCAATTATTCGGGTACAGAATTTTTTGCATCGGTTGAGCGTGAGATAATAGCGTTGGACAAAGTCTCCATCGAACGACTGATCGGTGCAAGCTACAGCGACGCAATCCGGTCGGTGGGGTACATGACGAAGAATAGACTGACCAATACTGGTTCCCGTGCGTGGAACGACTCAACCGGCGCACCCTGCATCTGGATACTGGATATGTTTACGCCTTCGGCAAATACCACTGTGATCATCCCATTTGAGGGTGACACTGCCAGCCGCGTGAACACCAACTATTTTGGAAAGATTCCGGCGTCAAGACTAAAATTCCGTGACGGAGTTTTACTTTTTAAAGCCGATGGAAAGAAACGAAGTAAGATTGGAATACCTCCAGACGTGGCCAGGAGTATTGCAGGTAGTTACGACCCAGATAAAAAAACGCTTACCCTTACAGTTTTCGATATTCATCCCGCTGCGCCCTACCTTAACATGGAATGGACTACAGAAAAGCCACCCTTCAGCGGGGATGCCATAAATGCTTATAATGACGGCCCGCTCGAAGATGGACGATTGCTCGGGCCTTTTTATGAACTCGAATCTGTTTCCCCAGCTGCTTTCCTGGCACCGGGTCAATCCATTTCCCACTATCACAGTGTGTTTCATCTTACCGGTAGTGAAGATTTGCTCGATGCTGTATGCAAAAAAACATTGGGCATATCGCTGCGGGAGGTAAAAAAAGCCATGGACGAATAGCCTTGTTAAACGGCTGGCTCCGCACTAAACTGACCTTCATCAGGCTATCACTAACCAAAATCAACTTTAATATGATCTGCATCATCGGACTTGCCGGATGGCTGCTTCAATTTTGTATCCTAAAAAGATAAAAATGGGAACTATACAAAGAGCGATTCAGGATATTCAGTTTGATGCGACCGTTAGAAAATCTACCCTGGTACAACGTTTTTTTAACTGGTGCGAAGGCCAGGAAAAAAATCGCCTGGGTTGGCTGGCTGGCATTCTAACTGGTCATGGCTGTTTTATTACACCTCTGGTACTGTTGGTAGTGGTATCGACAGGAAATAATTTCATTTACTGGCCATTGATCATCGCCGCGATGGGTATGTGCCTGGTAACAAATCTCGCTGCCATGCCGACCAGGGTCACGATCCCGGTATTTTTTCTTAGCTTGCTGATTGATCTGGGTATTGTGATCAGTTGTGTCGCAGTAGCGATGGGAGCTTAAAAACTCCAGTCTGGATTGGTTCGTGAGAAATGGGCAACAAAGGTTTGTATTAAGCAAACCATACTAAAGAATTATTTTTTTATGAAACATACAGTCAAAGGAGATTCCGGGTTACAGAACCGCGGAGAACTATCACGCGAAAGCATCGATAAACTTCTAAATGGCCAGGCTTATGGCCGGCTTGCCAGTGTTGATGGCGACCAGCCATATATCGTGCCTGTAACTTATGCCTATGATGGAAAATATATTTATGGGCAAACCAATGAAGGCACCAAACTAGAGTTACTCCGTAAGAATCCAAAAGTATGTTTTGAAACGGATGTAATGACGGGAATGCACGACTGGCAGGGTGTGGTGATCCAGGGAAAATTTGAAGAGCTAAAAGGAAAAGAAGCTGAAAAAGCCAGGGAGATCCTGTTCAATAAAGTATTCCCCCTGATGACCAACAATATGATTCACTCCTTCGAACACGAAGTGACCACTGAACTCGACGACAGTGCACGGATAAAGTCTACCATGTACCGGATTGTCATCAAATCGATTAGTGGCCGTTATCAGAAACAATAAAATATTAACGCGCTTTCTATAAGGAAGCGCGTTGTACCAGGGATTCTTCCTGCACAGCAAGATCCAAATTCTTCACCTGGTTCATTGGGATCGACTCACTTGCCAGTCCTCCTGTAAAAAATTCGGCCATATCGGTTTCCAGCGCGTTACTGATCTTTCTAAGTGTAAGTACAGTCACATTGGTTTTACCGGATTCGATACGCGACATACTTGCTTTTTCGAAATTGCAAAGCCTGGCCAACTGGTGTTGCGTGATCTTTTTGCTGAGGCGGATCAACCGGATCTTCTGTCCGAGTGCCGCTAAAAAAGTAGAGTCATTCATATCAAATAAATTCAGATGGCAAGCTAGAGATAATCCCAGGCAGATTTTATGACTTTTGTCAAAAAAAATATGTTTTAGATTAGTTTTATGCTATTGATTGTGACTTTAGTCACATAAAAAAAACCCCGGTAAAAACCGGGGAACCATTAAACAAAAAATCTACATTCCCTAGCGGAAATGTGTCCACTTATGTCTGCTTGCAAAACTATAACCACAAGCGTCGATAGTTACTGACCTCAGGTAGGTGTAAACATGAGGTTCGTCAGTTGGATTTCATTTTGGGTATAATGTCTGGATTCGAACCAGGATGGCAGGATAGACCATTTATCTGAAAATGAAAATAGCAAAGGAAAAATACATTCTTAAACGAGGATCTCCCCTTGGTATCCCGGGAAATTTGTCTTACTAGATGTCAGAAGCTTTAAGTATCTGACAAGCGTCAAAAAATCCCCCGGCAGAAAAAAACTTCCGGGACGGTTTTTTTCACCCTGGATTCCGGAAAAAATGATTTATCAGGCAACTCCTGCTTTATCTTACTAAACGAACCGAAGCCAGCACTTCTTTTCTTCTGTCAGATCAGGAAACTCCCCGCACACTTGTAAACTCAAAACCAGCCTGGTTGATATAATTGATCAAGGCCGGTGTATTCTTCAGCTTCAGTTTCTTTAGGATATTATAACGGTGGGCTTCTACAGTCTTGAATGAAATCCCCATACTTTCCGAAATCTCCTTTGAGGAAAATCCCTTTTTCACAAAATCAATGATTTGAATCTCACGATTTGAGAGCGATTCGAAAGCAGGACTTGGGTTTTCCCCTTCGATCATATTATTTGCGATATTATTTCTCGTGGTTTCGCAGATATATTTTCGGCCGCTATGAATATCAACGATAGCCTGGCGGATCTCATCACCAGAGCTTCCTTTAGCCACATATCCACTGGCGCCTTCGCGTAGCATTTTTCTTACAAGTGATACCTGGGTATGCATGGAGACACCCAATATTTTGGTAGCCGGAGATATTTGCCTGATCAGCGGAATGGCTTCGATACCATTCATGCCTGGAAGGTTTATATCCATCAGCAAAACATCGGGTCTTAACGCGCCAACCAATTGCAGTGTTTCTTCAGCGCTTCCTGATTTAGCAACCACTTCAAACCGGGGATCAGCATCTAATAACAAAGCGCAGGCTTCTCTTACCAGAGTATGATCTTCAACAATAAAAATTGAGATTTTCTTCATTTCTATTTACAGCTTGGGTTGCGGATAGTTGCAAAAATGCGGCAAGAATGCCTATGATAAAATAGTCGTGCATAGATTTCCTATGTAGTAAATAAACTACACATATTTCTAAGTGATTATCTTTTATCAATAGCTACACAAACGGTTGCGCGGGCTGGTACACTCAGCCTTATACCTGCAGCGGTGGTAGCAGAAAAAGCGTTGAGTATGGCGTAATTGCCCGGACCGCCTGCAGCTCCTGCTGGACCCTGGCCATTGACGAAAACTTTCCTGGAGAACCCGGCATAATCATCGCCGCCAGTAAGTGTATACCAGTAATACCTGGCTCCTGGATTGAAATTGTTCACCTTTATTTCCACATTCGTGGCCACCGTTGACCTGTTCACAAGGGTGACACCCACCTGTCCGGATGAAAACGTGGAAGCATAAGTTTCAATTCCTGTGCTGCTGTTGATAGTAGATTGTACCAGCCGGTCACCCAGGAATTTTTGAAAGAAATACAAATGATAAAACGCCGGACGTGGGTTCCATTTCGGAATACCATCTGGTTCATCCCCATTATTGAACATGCCATGATCATTACCACTTTCCCAGGCATTTGCAAGATCCCATCTGGCTGTCATACCAAATTTATTTTTCATTGCTTCACCCACCACCATCACGCCATGCATCCCATTGATATGTGATACCTGCTGCTTAAGACCTGTCGCGAAAATATTCCATTCAGTCAGTGCAATAGGTTTCTCCGCAACACCACCAGCCTGCAAAGACTGCTTTACAAAATCCATCAGCCGTTTTGTCTCCGCAACACCACTTGTGAGGATATCAGCGGCATTGGTTGGCTGATTATAGGGTGTGTAGTAACTGTGTACGATATAAAAATCAGGAACACTCCCCGCTTCCGGAATTACACCCTGGTTCCAGGTTTTCACGGTATTAGTATTCCAGGATTGTGGCGGGCTATCATACAATACCGCGCCGATCTCAATTGTTCTACCAATCTCCTGCGCTGCCTTACGCATCGAATCAGCAAATACTTTAAAATGGCGGCCATATAATTGACCATCGGCAAACTCGGGCTGACCATCCTTATTCAATGCCGGATCGATACGATAGCCCGCTTCCCAGTCACCGAAACTTTCATTCCCAATCTCCCAATAACGGGTGCGGCCATTATCATACCTGACCCAGTCAGCTGCCAGGTGAGCCGCCGCCGCTACAGGGTCAGCGGAGGTTCCATATCGTGCATAACCGTAGTTGATGGTGATCATCCCGGTGTTATTGGTTTGCTGTAATAATTGATAATAATTGTCAACAGAAAATGTCCAGCTCTCTGTGTTTTTCCCGAACCAGTAACCTGCCGTTTCTTTCGACCCATCAGCTTTTACGAGTTGCGCAGGTGCATCAGGTGGAGGCATGTTTTTTTGTGCGCTCCAAAAAAAGATGTCACTGATACTACCTCCCGGAAACCTGAGGATATGCGGCTGTAATTGCTTGATATGATTGACTAAAATCGGCTCAGTCACGATCTGGCCCATCCATAAATTGGAATTATTACCGGCAATGGATTTTGGAATTTTTGTAATGACAGAAGCCGTTTCAATGGTAACAGTTGCACTTGTATTGGCTGGTATGCTTCCCGCACTAAAAGATGGAGTTGCAAATGTCTTCGGTTGCCAGTCGTCCAAAAAAAATCCGATCGTAGGTGCCAGCACAGGATCGACAGGCGCAACCACCACCACCGTGTCGGGGGGCGGTGGACCGGGAGGTGGAGGCGATGGGCTCGTGTCCTCATCAGTACTTTTTTTGCAACTAAGCAAACAAATACCAATACAACCTATGATTATGTTACGATACATCTCTATAAATTTAATCCAGATATTTTTCAGATTAAATGATTTCCCGAAAAAATATCAGGTCCGCCAAACCCAAAAATCCTTATGGCGGGATTATAGGGGATTAATATAAAATTTGAAAAAGTTGTATCGCACAACACAAACTTGCATAGGCTACCATTATAAATAACTGGTCATACAATCAATTATTTCGCAGGTAGTAGCGCAGGGTAAGGATCTGATTTCATTACTATCTGGCAAGATGTGCACGCAGCATCCAGGCCATCTTTTCATGCGTTTTTAAAAGCCCTGTGATGAAATCGGCAGAGCCCACATCCTTCCATTCATTCTCAAAACGTTCAATATCGGCACGCAAAAGTATGATGATCGCTTCGTGATCGGCCAGCAGGGCTTTCATAAAACTGGCGCTATCATTCTTGCCGCGCGATTCTTCCGAGAGATGAGTGAGTGCAAGGAAAGATGTTAGCGAGCCCTCAGCATAGTGCCCGATTGTTCGCACTCTTTCTGCCACTTCATCGATGATCTTCTCGATGGTTTTGTACTGCTCTTCAAAGAATTTGTGTTTTGTCAGAAAATCTGGGCCTTCGATATTCCAGTGCGCATTCCTGGTTTTGATATAAAGAATATGCTCATCTGCCAGCAGTGTGTTTAAAGCATGAGCTACTTCTCCCAGGTTGGCGGGTTTGATGCCTATTTCTGTTTTCATATAAAAATATGTTTGACACTAAAGTTAGTGATAAAAAAAGGCCCGATAGAAATCAGGGCCCGTTTAAGATCAATTCTTCTGAAAAACCACGCTAGCATGATCTCAAATACTGTTCCAGTTGGAAACAGACGTCATTTATGAACGAAAATGTATTAAAAGCGTTTATAATAAGGCAATGCCAGCTCCGGTTCTGTCCATTATACTTTTCCTCAGACTCTAAAGACGATCTCCGGGCAATTCTTGAAAGGTGGGAAAATAATCTACAGTTCGTACCTCCAAACTCAACAATTGAATAGTTGTAGATCAATATAAAAATATCAGTCCGGGTAAATTGTATGGTATGATAGATAGAACGTCCGTCTTAACTCGTGGTACATTCATTGTTATAAAAAACATAGATACTTTCACCTATAACCACATCTTATGCGTCAAGTCCTGATTTCCCTGCTTTTATTCTCAGCCTGTGCCAATAAAGACAGCGACCAGGTACCGGCATCAGCCGATACCACTGAAGTAGTCGAACTCGCGGTTAGAACAGTTCTCAGTGGCCAGTTCCCTGAAATGGAGGATGTAAAACGTGAGTCCATTTTCAAGGATTCCATTTTTTTCACGACATCTCTTTTTCCACTCGAGAAACTACCAGTAAAAGCCGACAGCTTTACCTTCAAGGTGATGCCTGACACGATGATCTGTGCGATGTTAAAAACCGATACGGTTTCCCCTGAACTTCCCAATTATCTTCGCCTGCAAACCTTCGAAAAAACAGATACTGGGTATTTTGTACAGTTCGAAAGTGTTCTCTGCATACCCTCACCGGCACGTGATGCTTCTGTTGGTCTGCATATTCTAAAAACTAAAGACAAATTTGTTTTTGCGAATCAATAGCTTTCAGAAAGTGCAGGCCCGTCCCTTTCAAATCCTTCCACACTCAAAAACCCCTAAAACAAAACCGATCCGGTTGATATCTGCCAGTAACCGGATTATCATCCTTATGAATAAGGACAAGTAGGGATGGGTAATTAAACCAGGTTGGTATCAAAGCGGCTGGTTATTGGATATCGTTGCTATGACTCAAAATGCTTACTAACTTTAAGTATAAGTAAACATCTCGTATGAAACCCAACATGATCCCCCGACGTGCGTTTATTCGTAACAGTTCGGCTGCCCTGGCAATAGCTGCCTTAAAACCATACGTGCCATGGATCACAACAGATTCTCCACGCCGTGTGGCTTTGATCGGCACCGGATGGTACGGCAAGAGCGATTTGTTTCGCCTGATGCAGGTCGCGCCCGTGGATGTTGTCGCGTTGTGTGATGTGGACCAGCACTTGCTATCGGAGGCAGCCGGGCTCGTAAAAGACCGTTTGAATAACAACAAACAAATTCAACTCTATACCGACTACCGGAAACTGCTGGCGGATCACAAACCGGAAATTGTTCTGATCGGTACGCCTGACCACTGGCATGCCCTTCAAACCATCGACGCGATAATGGCGGGAGCGCATGTGTACGTACAAAAGCCGATCAGTGTGGATGTCATGGAAGGTGAAGCCATGCTCGCTGCAGCAAGAAAATATAAACGGGTAGTGCAGGTGGGTATGCAGCGTCGCAGTACGCCACATTTGATCGAAGCGAAAAAAAATATTGTTGATGCCGGCCTGCTGGGAAAAATATCACACGTCGAAATGTGTTGTTATTATCACATGCGCCATAACGGCAACCCGCCCATTCAGGCAGTGCCGGCCCATTTCGATTATGACATGTGGACTGGCCCGGCACCACTTCGTCCTTTCGATGGTATGCCGCATACGCGGTGGTGGCGTACTTTTATGGAATATGGTAACGGCATCATGGGCGACATGTGCGTGCATATGCTGGATGCGGTAAGATGGACGCTCGGACTGGGTTGGCCAAAACGTATTTACTCCAACGGCGGCATCTTCCAGGATAAAACCGGTAAGAGCAATATTGCAGATACGCAAACAGCCGTATTTGAATTTGAAGATTTGAATTGTGTATGGCAGCACCGGACCTGGGGCTCACCCGCCGATCCCGAATATCCCTGGTCATACAAACTCTATGGCGAAAAAGGCACACTTAGTTGCAGTACGATGAAATACGATTTTGTGCCCGTCGATCCAGCGGCAAAAAAGATCCACCGTGACGTTGTACTCGAAAAAGAAAAATATCCCGAGGACCTAAAAGAAAAAGGTATGGAACTACACGCTGCACCGGCTACCAGGCTACACATGCTCGATTTCCTTGACGCCATTGATAAGAGCCGAAGACCAGTTGCGGATATTGAAGAAGGCCATATCTCCACCGCCAGCTGTATACTGGCTAATATCTCGATGCAATTAAATGGCCGGCCATTAAGCTATGATCCTGAAAATAAGATAGTGCGTGGCGATGAAGACGCAACCACGTTATTACGAAGAAAATATAGGGAACCGTGGGTTCATCCTTTCCTTAGTTGAAAGTGGTTGAATGTTGTTTAATATTGTATGACGACCTTAAACTCTCCAACCACATTCAACTATCTTCAACACTACCATAGCTGATCATAAAAATCATAAAAATCCGCGTGCCCTGGTCATCGAACCGAGGGAACTTTGATGCACATGGAATATAAATCACCACATAGTCATGATTTTTTAAGGACAGAATTTGCTCTAACAATATCAAAACTTCCGCTTTGACTAAAATATAAAGCGACGCAAATTCCCAATACCAGGAGATGGTATTCAAATCCTTCGCCTGCCTGCACACCAGCCCAGTTCATGAAGAAGCCATACTCCAGATGCGCGGTCAATATGATGCCCGCAAAAAGAAAAAAGAATGCGATCGCCCATATTCTTATTGCAAATCCAAGGATCAACGAAATAGAACCAAGGAACTCGATCACAATCACCAGGAAGGACACGACCCAGGGTAATTGCATGTCCACGCTCAGGTGGTGCATCTCTTTTGTAAAACCTGGCCCGCCAAACCATCCCAATACCTTTTGAGCCCCATGGGGAAACATAACCAACCCAAGGGTCAGTCTCAGGATCAGACCTGCCCAGTTATCCCCTACACGAAATAATTGAAGTTTCATTTTTGCTGTTTTTAATATTCAACAGCAAAGCTGAAACTTATACCCTGGGAAAAAATTAAACTAGTTTAATAAATCAACGCCCGCTCATTTTTCTTCGTAGCATACTCAGAAATTCAGGTGTAATACCGAGAAAAGAAGCAATATACTTTTGGGGAATGCGCTGGGCGAAATCCGGATAATTTTCTAAAAATAAAAGATATCGCTGTTCCGCAGTTTGCGACAGGCCAGTATTAATTCGTTCCAACTGGCTGATATAAGCATTTTGTACCAACAACCTGAAATAACGCTCGAGTTTAGGAACCTCCAGGTACAGTTTTTCGAGCCTGCCTTTTGTAATCTGTAAGACTTCGGCATCCTCTAAGGCTTCGATACTATACATCGAAGGTTTCCCGGTCAGAAAACTAAGCATTTCGCCCGTCCACCAGTCTTCGACAGAAAAGACCAGGGTTCGTTCATACCCGCTTTCATCAATAGTAAAAGTTCTAAAACAGCCCCGGACGACAAAGCTCTCCACCCGGCAGATCTCACCGGCTCTCAATAAAAGCTCTTTCTTCTTAAAATGCCGTGTAGTAAAGCTGGAAAGTATGATCTCCGCTTCCCTTTCATCAATGGAAACGTGTTTTAAAAGATGATCTATCAACTTCCCCGTTTGCATTTATTTTGTCAAAATCAACTTTCGGATCAATGAAATCTGGCCGAGGTGGTAATAACTATGTTCTATAACACCCTCAATATTTCTCCAATAGGTTCCATATTTTTCATCGACAAAGGGCTGATCGAAAACTGCATCGTCCATACTCCCAACGTAACTAACAAATTTCTCTGAATTCTCTAAAAACCCGTTCACCCGTTTATCCCAGTCTGCTTCGGACCCGATAGGTGGTGCTTCAAAACTATATTTATCACTGATCTCCAGCTTCCCGGTCTCAAACGCTTTCAACAATCCGCCCAGGTAATAATTTACATGATAAGTGAGCGCGGCAATGGTATTTAGGTTACCTATCTTATAGTTTGCCTGTTCCCAGTTTACACTTAGCAACTGTTCCTTATAATTTGTATTGGCGATCCATCGCCCATCAAGCAATACTTCTTTTAGCCGGCTGGTAATAAAGGAACTTCTATTCATAAGATTGTTTTAATAATATACTTTGTAGCAGGTTTGCGCAGCCAAACTGAAAGTAACTAACGCAGGAATGCCATAGCCACCCCACCATCCACATTGATCGTATTTCCAGTAGATTTATTCAATAACCCACCGATGAGAGCAAAACATGCATTCGCGATATCTTCCGGTAAAATAACCGCGTTGAGTAAGGTTCTTTTTGCGTAATAAGCCGGCAGCTCCTCAACCGTGATACCATAGGCTTTCGCACGACCTTCAGCCCAGCCACCGGCCCAGATATTACTGTCAGCGATCACCGCATCGGGGTTGATGGCGTTCACCCGTATCCCATCAGCACCAAGCTCGGCAGCCATGAGTCGCGTGAGATGAGCCTGAGCAGCTTTGGCAGAACCGTAGCCGGCATTGTTGGGGCCAGCTACTACTGAATTCTTTGAAACAATATTGATGATATCGCCTCCCATTCCCTGTGCCCTCATCAAACGCGCCGCCTGCTGTGAATTTATAAACTGGCCTTTGACCAGGATATCATAGAGCCGGTCCCACTCCTCCAACGTATGCATCTCGATTGATTTGGAAATACTGATACCTGCGTTATTCACAACAATATCAATACCGCCAAAAGCAAGAGCCGTGGCGTTAAATGCTTCCCGCACCGAGTCCGCATCTGTCACATTTAATGGTATGACACTGACGACCTCTTTACCAAACACCTTTTGAAACTCAGTTGTGGCTGCTGCTAATCTTTCGGGATTAATATCGCTGAGTACAACACAGCCACCTTCTTCGGCAATCTTTTTCGCTATGGCTTTGCCAATACCACCACCACTGCCTGTTATCAACGCTACTTTGCCACTAAGTGGTTTTGGCTTCGGCATTCGCTGAAGCTTGGCTTCCTCCAATAACCAATATTCAATATCGAAGGCTTCCTGTGCAGGAAGCGCCGTGTATTCACTGATCGCTTCTGCTCCCTTCATCACGTTGATGGCATTGGTGTAAAACTCCGCGGCTACACGTGCAGTTTGTTTGTCTTTGGCAAAACTAAACATGCCTACACCGGGATATAGAATGATCACCGGGTTGGCATCACGCATCGGAGGACTGTTGTACCGTTTATGTTTTTCGTAATACGCGGCATATCCCTGCCGGTATTTTTCAAAGGCTTTCTCCAAAATTGTCCTAATTGTAGCGCTATCAGAAAGATATTCGTCTGCTTTCAGGTCAAGTACCAGCGGACTGATCTTTGTTCTCAGGAAATGATCAGGACAACTGGTACCCATTGGCGCCAACCTTTCGAGATCATTTGAATTGATAAACTCGAGTACACGTTCATCGTCGGTGAAATGCCCGATCATTCGCTGGTGACTGCTGCATAGGCCCCTCAAAACAGGCGCCAGCATTGCCGCCTTTTTGAAACGATCTTCCTGGCTTAGCGGAGCGATCTTTTGACCACCAAAAACAGCGCGCTTTTTACCGAGGTTCCTTTCAATATAATCAGCACATTTCTCAACTACTTCGAGGGTATTGAGATAACAGTCATAAGACGTATCGCCCCAGGTAAACAGGCCATGGCTACCCAGCACAATTCCCCTGATACCGGGATTCTGATCAAGACATTGTTTAAGTTTCAAACCCAGATCGAAACCGGGTCTTTGCCAGTCAACCCAGCCAATTTCACCGCCAAATAATTCAGCTGTGATACGCTTTCCATCTTTTGCAGCAGCTATCGCGATGGCGGCGTCGGGATGTAGATGATCAATATGCCGAAACGGAAGAAAACCGTGCAGGGGCGTATCAATGGAAGGAGCTTTACTGGCAAGGTCGAAAATGCAATGGTTAAACAATTCCACCATTTCATCCTCCTGTTCAATACCGCGATAAATATTTTTAAGACTTCTCAACCGGTCAACATACAGGGCGGCTAGCCCCGATCTTTTCAGCGTGCCAATATCTCCTCCGGATCCTTTTACCCACATGACCTCCGTGTCAGTACCGCTAAGCGGATCTTTGGCCATGGCCTTGCAGGAAGTATTACCACCTCCGTAATTGGTAAGGCGAAGATCGGCCCCCAGTAAATTGGAGCGGTAGATCAGCAACCCAACCTCATCACCAGCCAGGGCAGCTGCTTTCTCTTCATCCCAAAGGTAACTGACGTGTTTAAATTTATCTGCCTGCGTAACCATAGTTCTAAATTGAAGTAAGCTTATGTAAAGCTAATAACTGATAACCTTTTTCTGGTGGTATATATTTACTAGATCCCGATTCAACTCATCAGGAGTTCCAACTCTTTAAAGTAACCAGGTCCTTCGGTATCGCTTCTTCGTTCCAGGATGAATGAATGGCCAGCGCGGCGCCAAGCGCGGTTCCCTGCACCATGGAGGAGGAACGAACCTCAACCCCTGGGAACTGCTGGCTTAGCATCCGCATATAAATCTCATTCTTCGAAAACCCGCCATCAACGTATAAATGCTTTGCTGTGCCATTTGGCATCACCAATTGTGTAGAAACCAGCTGCCGCTTCACCATGTCTGCAATTAATTGGTGATAGGCCTGTGCAGCTGATGAAAACGAAGAAATACCGCGCTTATGAAAAACGCAGTGGTCATTCGTGTCAGCCGTATTCACACCAATCAAATTATTCATCGTGTATTTTGCCAATAAAGGATCATACTGCAATTCCTTGGCAAAATCTGTTTGCAATTGAAAATGTGACGCGATTCTTTTCACCTGCTGATCGTGATCATAGCCAGCGAATAGCCGCGAAACTTTAACCGGCTCGCCCGTATAACGCAGATAACTCAGGCAACCGCTTTCCAACTCCTGCCTGTCGGGAAGATCATTGTTGAAAGGATTCAGGCTAATACTCCAGGTACCTGTCGAAAGAATAACAAATGTCCCATCGAAACGTTGCAGATAGGGAATCATCGCGGAGGAACTATCATGCAAACCCGGACCCACTGCGATAGGTGAAGACTCCGCTTTGAGAGAACATGTTTCATCACCTGACACTACTTCCGGCAACAAACGTTCCATGCCTTCCGACTTCAGCCATCGGTGATAACTGTTTTCCCTGAAGTTCCACATAGCGGTATGGCATCCCAAAATGCTGCGTTCTGAAATTAATTTTCCGGTAAGCAAATAACTCAGGTACTGTGGCAGGTGAACCGCCGTGGAAGTATTTTTATATAGATCGGGTTTTTCATTTTTTAACCAGTACAATTGCAGACCGGCATTCAGATGCCCCATTAGTGGTGAGGCGGTGTCGAGGGAAACTTGATTGTCTATGTTATACAAACTCTCAAATCGTTTTAATAAATCTGGTGGATAAGGTTTCAGGTAATTATAAAGCGGCGCCACTCTTTTTCCATCTTCATCCAGGTAAATCATCGAAGCCCCATAAGTTGCAAAATTGATCGCTTTCAATTCATACCCGCCATCATGCTTAAGTGCCCCTACCTGCTGCAGCATCCATTTGGAGAGAGCGTCGATATCCTCGCATGTGAATCCATCCTCGTCCTTCAACTCTGGAAATGAGATAATTTCTTCACGCAACACGCGGTAGTGAGCATCAAAGACCAGCAATTTCTTATTGGTTTTGCCAATATCAAAAACCGCTATGACGGGTTGCTTTTCCTTCATGGCCTCAATTGTTCAGGGTATTGCCATAACCTACGGTGATCACTGCGAGAATTATCAGCGCGATGCCAAGTATAATGGTATTGCGGGTTTTTCGGCTCACGCCACTCCATTCTTTCAGTGCAAATCCCCAGAAATTAGCTACGAGTATAATGAACGCCATGTGCAGTATCCAGGAACTGGCGCTATTGCCAAGTTTGCTTTCACCCATACCATAAAAAAGAAATTGTAAAAACCAGGTAGTGCCGGCCAGGGCGCAAAACAAATAGTTTTTTAGCAGTGGCGTTTTCTTGTTTGTATAATCAGGGAAGGACTTGTTTCTCGCGTTCAATATCATGCACCAGATAAAATTTGTAGTAAGCCCGCCCCACAGCAATACCACATAGATCACATTATTTCGAAAAAGAAAATTGATACTTTCTTCCGGGTGAGCCGATTTCCAGATCGCGTTCGCTTTCTCCGCCAGGGGTGCCCCCGCTTCGATCCCGTAGTTGAACCCCGCGCTTAGTATACCTGATAGGATACAAACGACCAGCCCTTTTCTCAGGTTGAATTCCTGTACGCTCGCCTTCTTTTTTTCGTCCGGTAATTCTTTCTCTTTCTGGTACCCTGCTTTGCCACAAATAAAAATACCAAGCAGGCATAACACTACACCGGTGAGTACCACAGCACCCCAGGTAGTACTGATCAGCATGGTAAAAGTGATCTTACCGGGAATATTGGCCAGATCGTAGTAGATCGGTGGCGCCAGGGCTCCAAATGCAGAAGTAAATCCCAGCAATACCGAATTGCCCAGCGACATCCCCAGGTATCGCATACCAAGACCGTACATCAATCCGCCAACGCCCCATAATACTCCCCAGAAAAAAGTCCAAAACAAAGTATCGATTGAAGCTTCCGCGATAATCCCAGTAAAATCAGGTATGGTGAGCCATGCGGCGAGTGGTGGGATAATAAGCCATGAAAAAAGGCCACCGGCAAGCCAGTATGATTCCCATGACCAGCCCTTTACTTTTTTGTAGGGAATATAAAAACTTCCTGAGGCTACGCCGCCCAACAGATGCCAGAAAATGCCAAGAAATGCCTGCATATTGTTACGTGAAATATGATTTTAAAAAAAAGCCTGGTCACACCTGCCCAACGATCCTTTAATATCGGGAATATTCCCGGTGCCTAAAGATTTTTTATGAAGAAAATCTTATCACCGCACTGATGAGGATCTATTTGAAGCTTTCTCGAAGAACTGTTATAAATTAGTTTACCGACAAACTACCGGCATGACGATACAAAAACAGGATATCACCGAATTCAATCAGTCCCTTCTTGCAGAACACCGACGCAGGTTTGAATTTGTTGCCGAAGCAATTAAAAACCCGGATACGCTTATTCAAAAACTTATCGAATTCCAGGTAGCCATTCCAAGCTGGGCACTTGGTACGGGCGGTACCCGGTTTGCACGTTTCCCCGGGGGAGGTGAACCCCGAAGCCTTGAAGAAAAGATTGAAGATATTGGCCTATTGCAAGCCCTTAATCGCTCCAGCGGCGCTATCTCCCTGCATTTTCCCTGGGACACCATCAGTGATGAAGAGGCGATCAAGCAAATGGCCACTTCACTTGATCTAAAATTTGACGCCGTCAACTCCAACACTTTCCAGGATCAGCCTGGCCAGGCATATAGTTATAAGTTTGGATCCCTGCAGCATGTCGATAAGCGCGTACGCGAGCAGGCCATACAACATAATATAGAAGTGATCCGGCACGGCATCAGTCTCGGCTCCCGTTCGTTGTCGGTATGGCTGGCCGATGGCTCCTGCTTCCCGGGGCAGCTAAATTTCAGGAAAGCCTGGCAAAACACATTTGAAAGCCTGCAGGAAAT
>JAEZRB010000329.1 GCA_023412975.1 Bacteroidota bacterium
GATGGTATGTCGCTCGGTCACCCCCCGGGTAGCGGTTCCAACGAGGTAGACATCCTCCAGCTTTAATGTATCAGAACTCTCGACAATGGCATAGCCCGGTTGTTTTTCACCACGAACAGTGAGCTTGTTAATCTTCATGCGGATGGGTTTTTACAGTGTCGGTTTCGAGGCAACCGCTATAAACAAAACTCTACAGAGACTGGCGCTATTAATCAGGGCCGGTGATGGGGAGATGGCTATTATTAGGAAAAATTAAGAAAATTTTTCCGGCTGGCAATACTACTAAGCGGTAAGAAGAAGGATAGGGCTGAATATTGTTGAAAGTGGTTGAATATTGTTGAAAATAGTTGAATGTGGTTAGAAGTGGCTTGTTTATACAATTCATCCAACTGTTTTTACAAGTCATCTGTTTAGCGATGGCAGCATTTCAGGGCCGGGCTTAATTTACAGCCTTAAACCTTAACCACTGCTTCGGCAGGAAAATTAAACCGATCATGAAAAAAAGACGTATCACTTTAGGCTCAGGATTTATCCTGGCCTGCATGCTTATCAGCACAAGCTTTCTCTTCTCATCCTATCATTCTAAAAAAATGGCCGACGAAGTCTGGAAAATGCTGGGACTCTCGAAGCAAAAGGGCACCGAAGGAATTAAAAACAGCTTCTTAAACGGCTACCTTTATTATTACGGTGCAAAGAATGCCAAAAACATAGCCGTAAACGATCGCGCCGCTATCGCGAAAGACCTGCTGCAATACACAAAAGATTATATCAGCGGCCAGGAATTTAAAACCCAGTATGAAACGATAAGAAAAAGTGCTAAACCAGAAGAGCCGGTTTTGAAACCACTGCGCAGCATCGCAGAAATACAGAAAGATGAGATTGCAAAAACGGAAAAAGCCTTAAAGGATACCGAAAAAACCATGAAAGAACTGGGACCTGAATATGCCAAAGGCATGCAGGAGCTGGTTGATATGTACAAGAAAAATTTAAAGGAATACCAAAATCCCAACCACCAGAATTTCTCGATCCTTGCCATGGGTGAGAAATACCAGCAGGAAGATGAAGAAAGAAGATATAAAGAACGTATGAAGCAATGGGAAGCCAACTATCCTGAAAATATAAAGGCTTTTATAGCCAATAAGCTGAAACGAATGCTCGATCAAACCAACGGCATCGATTACAATGCAGCCCTGGTAGAAAAATACGGTAAGAAAAGATTTGTGAACCCCACCTATGAAGGAAAAGGCACCGAATGGAAACAGGGCTTCAGGGCAGGAAAGGAAGTGACCGAACAAGCCCGTGCATTCGCGCAAAAATGGCTGGCGGAACTGGACTAGTTCTGGAAACATAAGCTACAAAAGCAGCTTTTAGAACCAGAGTAAAACTTATATCGTCCTGAAAAAAAATAATTGCCGTGGAAAGCGGCAATTATTATTTATATACCTGGGTAGTAAGTAAGTGGCTCAAAACCATTATCACCAAAATTCGTGGTTCCTGCATTTGATAACCCCTTCTTCCTGCGCAGGCATACTCCAGCCTGAAAAATCTGCAGGTTTATTAAACACCTGCTTCTTTTCAAATTTCACGGGTAGTTTTTTAATAACGGCTGTATTTCCGGGTAAGCCGGGACGGCAAATCGAAGTAAACAGGGAGGCTGGTTCTCCCGGATCCTTCTGGCGGTTCAATTTTCTTTTTTCTTCCAGTACCTGCATAGTTTATTCAATAAGATTTGGCAAAGCAACCGAGTTACATGGGGCAGGAAATGCTGACTTGCGAGATCAACAGGAACGAAGGAAGAGAACGGATCAGGGCACGGGTTTCAAAAAGGCAGGGAAAAAAAGAAGTTGATTGATATTGGATTTTGGTTAATCGGAAATTGGATCGTGGCTTTCAAAATAAGATATTGGATGGATTGATAACTAGTATCAATCAACTTCTGTTGCAAATGTATAGGGTCGGTACATCAATGCCTAGCGGGGAAGTGCTGAATTTAACGATGAAATCTACGATACATTTTATCGTAAATTTCCCATACCCTCCCCTAGTTGTCTTCGTTCTCGCTGACACGATCCAATCGTATCATTCCTTCTATTGTCCTGAAGGCGCTGTTAATTCACGCCCATGTTCATTCTGTTTTTCCAGTGTCCATTTATCGGTCATCCTGGTTTCTAGCCAGAGTTTTCCGGATTGCCGCGACACCTGCCCGTTCAACCCAAACTCATAGTATAGGATTTTTTCCAGGGCCGATACGGTCATGTCATCCTGTATATCAATCACACCATCGATGCTGAGACCTGCTTCTTTTAAGGTTGTCGTGGCCGGCAATCTTTTTGTTGCCACCGGTGCAGGTCCGCTTGGAACAGGCTGACTGAACTCCAGCTTCAAATAAGGATATTCAATACTAAACGCCTGCTGTACATCACTAATCTTTTTATCCCTGCTCAGATGAAGCAACATATTGTAAATTTTTCGATACACTTTCAATTGTAAAATTAGTTGAAGACAGAAGCGTCATACCTGACTTGAGGGCTTGATTAGAATGATTTTAATCAGTTTCCTAACAAATTCCCGGGCTGAGTACAATCAATATTTGTTGTGATGCTCATCACAGTTTTGGCACGGGGTCTGGGTTAGCTTAGCAGAGGAAATGCTGGTACAGTTACACTAAACCCTTTTTGTTAACCTTACAAATTATGAGTCATGCGTACCATAATCGTTCCCACAGATTTTTCACCCAATGCACTTTATGCTGCCTCCTATGCTGCTGACCTGGCGAATATGATCGGCGCCAGGCTTGAACTGGTACATATCTACGACCTGCCCGCGGCTGTTTCTGTAATCCCGGTCTCTTACCCCATAGAAGACATTGAAGCGGAGATACAATCCCAACTCACCCAACTGAAGGAAAAACTATCAACAAGAACCGCCGGCCGAATCCCGATCAAAACCACGATCATGCAGGGTGAAGTCATCAACGAAGTAAACAAATATTGCGAAAGCGTACAACCTTATGCGATCGTAGTAGGCGCTGAATCTGCCGGACCAATAAAAAGATTGATGTTTGGCGGTAGAACACTCACAGCCACCAATACCCTGTCATGGCCGGTGATCATTGTACCACCTTATACCCTGTTCAGGAATATTCGCAAGATCGGCCTGGCCTGCGACTTCAGGGATGTGGTAGAAACCGTGCGGGTACAGGAAATAAAAGAAATTGTAAAGGAATTCAAAGCAGACCTGCACGTCCTGCATATATCAGACGGGGAAAACGATTCTATCGATCCGAAAACCGTGGAAGAATCCGCTTTGTTGGAAGAAATGCTGGGCGATCTCAACCCCATTTACCATTTCCTGCATGAACCCGATATTGATAAAGGCATACGCGACTATGTTCAGCAAAACAAACTGGATCTGCTTATCATCATTCCTAAAAAACATGGTCTAATCGATAAGATCTTTCATCATAGCCATTCGAAAGACCTGGTCCTGCACGCGCCCTTACCAATTCTATCTTTACATGAATAATACATTCATCATCTATGAATAATTATATAAAAAAATTCAGTGAAATAAGTATAGGTGACCTGGCAGCCGTGGGTGGAAAAAATGCCTCCCTGGGAGAAATGTATTCAAAACTTTCTTCCAGGGGAATCGTTGTTCCAAATGGTTTCGCGGTAACAGCGTTCGCCTTTGAAGAATTCCTGGCACACAATGCGGTGTCAGAAAAACTTCGCGACCTGCTGGCAACACTTGACCGGGAAAATTATTCGAACCTCACCACCATTGGCAAAACCGCCAGAACGATCTTACTCGAATCCAAACTGCCTGAATCATTACAGGAGGCGATCATCGCGGCATACAGGGACCTGTGTGGCAAAGATGATGATGAAATGGCTGTTCGTAGCAGCGCAACCGCGGAAGATCTGCCAAATGCAAGTTTTGCCGGCCAGCACGAATCCTACCTAAATATCAAAGGTGAAAAAGCTTTGCTTGAAGCTGTAAAAAAATGTTTTGCCTCGCTTTATACCGACCGGGCCATTAAATACCGGGAAGACAATGGTTTTGCCCACGAAAAAGTTGCCCTGTCAGTCGGTGTCCAAAAAATGGTCCGGTCCGACAAAGCTTCTTCCGGCGTGGTCTTTACCCTCGAACCCGAATCCGGCTTTCGCGATATTGTACATATCAGTGGCGTGTGGGGCCTGGGAGAAAATATTGTCCAGGGAACAGTTACCCCCGATGAGTTTTATGTTTTCAAACCGACTTTAAAAAAGGGTAAGAATCCAATCATACAAAAGAAACTGGGTGGAAAAGAAAAAACAATGATCTACAGTTATGATGGAGACAGCCCGGTAAAAAATATACCAACTGAAAAAGAAAAAAGAGAACAATTTGTACTTACCGACGACGAGATCATAGAAATTGCCCGCTGGGCCATCATCACCGAAGATCATTACCAAAAAGCCATGGACATCGAATGGGCCAAAGATGGTAACACCGGTGAGATCTTTATCATA
>JAEZRB010000346.1 GCA_023412975.1 Bacteroidota bacterium
TTTTGTAAAATTTCCCCTCTCGAAGCCGATATTCTCGGGACAGGACGCTGCCTGTGATAAATCCTCCCTGGCATTCGTCTCATATTCTATAATATCAGGGTTTGTCTTTTCAAAGGAAATGATCTCACCCTTTGTGTTCATCCGGCCATACCGCCCGTTGCGAAGAAAGCGCGCCTGGCCATTTCGGAAGCCATAAAATACATTCACATCAAGGTCCCGTACTTTCTTCCCCTGGCGATCGATTAGACTCCATCGGCGGTTTCTATAGACAGCTGTTATGTTTTCTGTAAAATCATAGACAATATCATAAATGAATGGAACGATGGTGTTTCCTTTATTGTCGATAAAGCCCCATTTCGAGTTCTGCCTGGCGGCTGCAAGTTGATTGGAGAAATTTCGCAACGACTCGAATTTAACCGCTACCACCATCTTGCCCAGATGGTCCACAAAACCCCAGCGTTGATTATTATAGACACGGGCAAAGCCATTGACAAAACTACTTACCTCTTCCCAGCTCTTGGAACCTACTCTCTTACCAGTCTTTGAATTAACGAAGTAGAAACCCGGGCCCGACGATTCTATGGCATGCACCTCCGGCCTTTTGACCTGGGCGTGGAGCAAGTTGAAAAAGAATATAATAAGTAAGGAAAGGTAGAATTTCACCATCGGCATTGGATTATTAAAAAATCGAATATTTAATTTTTTTAATAACGCATCACAAAGCCGCCTTTGTTGTTACGACGTATTTTTTTAGTGGAAATCGGGTACTTGTACTTTAACCGAATAGGAATTCTCCGTGCACCGGAAATATGGAATAAGCATTGAAATGAGATTGGCAAACCCGGGATAGGTCGATAAAATGATGCTCAAATTCTCAAAAACATTGCATGTTATCTTAAAGAAGCGCTGGCAACATCTTTGTATCTGACAGCCTGTATTTTATTATGAAACAAAATGAATAGTGTATGAAAAAGACAAGGTTATTATTAGGGATGGTATTTACAGCTTTAGTTTTCTCCGCATCGTTGCAGGCGCAGGACGCTGATGATCAAAAACTCATTGCTGACAGCGAGGACGCTAAAGCCAGGTTTGTAGAATCAGACGCCCTGATGCAAAATCTGTTCGACAATGCTTATGGGTACGTTATTTTCCCCAATGTGGGGAAAGGTGCCATCGGTGTTGGAGGTGCAGCAGGCAATGGTATTGTTTATGAAAATGGTAAAATGATAGGTAAGGCCAAAATGAAGCAGGTAACCGTAGGATTTCAGTTTGGGGGACAGGCATACAGGGAAGTGATATTTTTTGAGAACCAGGCAGCACTTGATCGTTTTAAACAGGACAAATTTGAATTTGCAGCGCAGGCATCTGCCGTGGCTGCCGATAAAGGCGTATCTACAAATGTAAAATACGAGGATGGTGTGATGGTTTTCACACAGGAAAAAGGTGGACTGATGTATGAAGCCTCAGTTGGTGGTCAGAAATTTGATTTTGAAGCGCTTTAATAGACGATGCATGGGGCAGCAGTCCTGGCGACAACTCATCATGGACAGCGGTATTCATTTCTTTAGTACATTTAATAAATGAATAAAAAATTGTCCATTCACATGAAATACACTCGTCGTTCTCTATTGTTGCCCCTTGCCATCATCGTTTGTGTAATATCGGGCTTTATAAATCCAGCCAGTATTGATGCAGCCGATCCTTCTATTGAAGGTCGCTGGAATATCACCATCGATTATGAAGGTCAAAAATCTCCTTCCTGGCTTGAAGTGAATCATTCAGGACATAAGAGACTCGTGGGACATTATGTTGGGATAACCGGAAGCGCACGCCCCATTTCAATTATTCATTTCAAAGACGGCAAGATTAGTTTTAGCCTCCCTCCACAATGGGAAGAAGAGGATAACGATCTTTCTTTTGAAGGTGTTTTACAAAACGATATGCTCACAGGTACTATGGTAGCTGCCAATGGAAAAACTTACAACTGGACCGCGCGGCGAGCACCCTCACTTAGGCGTGAGAAAGCGCCGGTTTGGGGTGAGCCGATCAAACTATTCAATGGAAAAAATCTTGATGGATGGAAAGCACTCGGTGAAAACCAGTGGGTGGCGGAGAATGGCGTTTTGAAAAGTCCCAAATCAGGATCAAACCTTGTTACTGAAAGAAAGTTTGATGACTTCAAACTGCATATCGAGTTTCGCTACCCAAAAGGTAGTAACAGCGGCGTTTACCTTCGTGGTCGTTATGAGGTTCAAATCGCCGACAGTAAGGGTATGGAAACTTTAAAGGATCAATTGGGAGCTGTGTATGGATTCATTTCACCCACCGAGATGGCAGCCAAAGATCCCGGTAAGTGGCAGACCTATGATATTACATTGGTGGGAAGAATCATTACTGTAGTGGCAAATGGTAAAACCGTAATCTGCAACCAGGAAATACCCGGCATCACCGGTGGCGCACTCGATAGTAATGAAGGTGAACCAGGTCCTTTATATATCCAGGGCGACCATGGCCCGATCGAATACCGGAATATTGTATTGACACCGGCAAAGTAATTTGGAAATTGGGTTAAAAAAATCTTTTGATCACCTGGATGATAACCGTTATCAGGACGCTAAAGATAATCATGGTTGTGATTGGGAAATAAAACCTGAAATTTTCTTTTTCAACACGGATATCCCCCGGGAGTCGTCCAATCCAGTTGAGCTTGTCGTGGAAGAAATAAATGATCACACCTGCCACTACAATTAAAACGCCGGCAGCGATGATCCATTTTCCCGTTTCACTATTCATAAAGCAAATTTAAAGCGTTTGAATTTTTGGAGCATGTTTAAACAATTATCATGGCAACAACAGTAAACTGGTCCGTAGCCATCAAACCACTTCTCAAAAAATACAAGAACACCAAACATCCGCTCGAATACAAAAGTCTTTACCAGCTTCTGGTGATGGTGGTATTATCAGCGCAGGATACTGATAAGAACATCAATAACCTGGCGCCGGAATTCTTCAGGGCTTTTCCCAATATGAAATCATTGTTGAAAGCAAATGATCGTTTACTTTTTCCCTATATCAGCAAAGTGAGAAATTTTGCCAACAAGGCCAACTGGCTGTTGACTATCGCACAAACATTAAAATCTGATAAGAATATACCACTATCGCATGATGAACTGACTGCGTTGAAAGGTATTGGTAGCAAGTCAGCCAATGTTATACTGCGTGAAGCAGGCAAAAAGCCTGAAGGTGTGATCGTAGACCTGCACGTTGTGCGGGTAGCGCCGCGAATGGGGATTGCAAAAGGCACTGACCCAAAAAAGATCGAAAATCAAATCAAAGAAGTATTACCCGCCCGGCAGTGGGATGCCGGTATGGCTATGTCTTTCCTTGGACGCGAGATCTGCCGGCCAAAGCCCTTGTGTGAATTATGCCTGATGAGGCCTGTTTGCTTATACTACAACACGGTAGTAAAAAAAGAAAGGAAACTTCTAACCAAATCCGGCCGATAACTTGGCTCCCAAAGAACTTATCTGTTTGAATTACACTGCTTTTCCACCAAAAACAGGCTGGTTCCTGCAAAACTTCCGAAAAACGTGCATGAAAATGCAAAAAAAATGATGTAGATTCGGCAAAGAAACGCAGCATTTGCTTTTTTCATAGACTGTAGATGTCGTCGGGTAAAGTAAATGCGACATAAGTTTTATCACGCAGTAAGTTTGAGTTTAGTTAAGCAGTCCGGGGGATGCCTTCGCATCCCCTTTTTCATGCTACAAGGAAATGGATCAAACGGAATTGGATTATTTTTATAAGAACATGTGTTTATGCCCGCCTATTTACTTATGATCCAGGCTGACGAGGATGACCGATACCTTACCGAGTCCATATTAAAGGAAATGCACGGGGCGATTCCGATGCATTTTATTGGCGATACAAGCGAAACGGATCAATGCATAAAAGATTACGGATTACCTGCTGTTATCCTCGTGAACAACCAGGACCATCGTCATAAGGCGCTTGAATTAGTGAAATATTTCAAACGGGATGCAAAGCTCGCGCATATACCCGTTGTGGTGCTGGGCGAAATTACCACAGCTGATTATATCAAAAACTACTATCGCGCCGGCGTCAACTCTTATATTACCAAACCTTCTTCCATTGCCGGTATGCGAATGAAGATCCGCGTTTTCCTCGATTATTGGTTCGAGGTTGCGGAAATACAACAACAGCAGGACTAACATCTCTTGTCGCCCGGCGTAGTATTTGATATCGCAATAAGAAGGGTTATGAAAAAGAAAGAAAATTTTTGGCAACTCTTAAAGAGACTTGATCAACAGGCAGGAGAATTCAACGTCCACCTGGCAAGAGCAAATATGTATTTCGACCAGGCTGCTCATAAAACTCAAACAATCCTGGAACGCCAGGAGCGCGACCTTCATGATACGATCGCCAAACTGAAAAAGGCACTCAAAAAAATGAAAAAGGAAAAGAAACATAAAAGGGACTAGCTATCCAATATTTTTCCAATTGGCTCTCAGTCCATTAGCAAGATCATTTGATTTACTGATCTGCATCAATTCTAATCCTGTTATTATCCCCTAGATTTGCGGTCTCGAATTTGCAGCGTTGATCTTGTGATTTTTAGTGGTCTATATACTAAAACAACTTATAATGTTGTTTTAGTAAAAACCCAGCACTATGAAAAAACTATTACCCTTGATGCTACTATTGCCTGTATTGGCTTTATCCCAACCCGATTGTGAAAGCCATTTTGCAGCTGGTGTATCTTATGTTTTGCCAAAAGGCATTTCAGCCGAAGGCTCTTACTTTGTCAACCGCTTTAACGCGGGCATAGGTGTCGCATATAACCTTGCAGCCGGTTCTACCGTAAAGAATGGAGTGAATGAATATGAACTCCCTGGTAACTCACTTGATATATTTGCGTATGCGGGTTATAAAGTTGTACAGGTCGACTATGTAGTATCCGCCTTTCTTAATGCCGGTTATACTATGGGCAACGTCGAAGGTCTTCAACCTTTTATTTCTTCAAAAATACTTTTCCCCGCCGGACAAAAAGCATTTAGTGTCGAACCGTTTTACATATTCAATCGGGGCATGAGTGCGAGGGCTACTTTATATCTCAAATTGTAGACAAACTGCGAACAACACCTGCAACACCACACCACCAACCATAAAGCTGCTTTTCAATTCTGGAATTCTTATATTACAGGTTAAAGCTGCCTATGCCAGGTGATAAAAAATACAAAACAAGTACCAACGGGTTTGTTTTCTTCTTTACACAGCAGGACATTGAAAAAGCTGACGGTGTTCAAATTGCTCCGGGTAAGTATCATTTCCTGAAAGATCATCAAAGTGTCTCTGCAGAGATCACATACGCCGATCTGAATGCAAAAACTATCCAGGTTGAAATAGATGGAGAAACCTTTACGGTTGCTATAAAAACGGAACTCGAACAGGTTTTGGAGAAAATGGGTTTTAGTGCCGGTAAAGGAAAGCAACACAAGGAGATCAAAGCCCCTATGCCAGGGCTGGTATTGAACATTGCGGTTACCGAAGGCCAGCAGGTGATAGAAGGTGATAAGATATTAATCCTTGAAGCCATGAAAATGGAAAACAATATAATGACACACACCAATGCCAGGGTCAGCCGGATAGCGGTAGAAGAAGGACAGGCAGTTGAAAAGGGCCAGGTGTTGGTGGAACTGGAGTAATCTGGTACTTATTTAAGTTTACCCGCCAATGAAAAAAATACTTGTCGCCAATCGTGGAGAGATCGCGCTCAGGATCATGCGTACCCTTCGTAAGATGGGCATCTCCTCTGTGGCTGTTTATTCAGAAGCCGACAGGATGGCGCCTCATGTACGCTATGCTGATGAAGCAGTTTGCCTCGGTGCCTCACCTGCCGCACAGTCCTATCTGAACGGAGAGAAAATAATTGCTTTTGCAAAAGAACTCGGGGTTGACGGTATTCACCCCGGGTACGGGTTCCTGAGTGAGAATGCTGAATTTGTTGAAGCAGTCACCCATGCGGGTATCAAATTTATTGGGCCTCGTGCCAACGCCATGCGGATCATGGGCTCCAAGCTCGCTGCAAAGGACGCGGTTAAAAAATATAATATCCCGATGGTGCCGGGGATTGACAAAGCAATCAGCGATATTGGAAACGCCAAAAAGATCGCGGCTGACATTGGTTATCCTGTCCTGATAAAGGCATCTGCCGGTGGTGGTGGAAAGGGTATGCGCAAGGTGGAGATGGAGAGTGATCTGGAAGAACATATGAAACGTGCGATCAGCGAAGCAAAATCTGCGTTTGGCGATGGCTCGGTATTTATCGAGAAGTATATTAGCTCACCACGTCATATAGAAATACAGGTGCTGGCCGACGAACATGGTAATATCATCCATTTATTTGAACGCGAATGCAGTATTCAGCGTCGACATCAGAAAGTGGTGGAAGAGTCGCCTTCCGCAATATTAACCCCGGCGTTG
>JAEZRB010000347.1 GCA_023412975.1 Bacteroidota bacterium
TAGTTGAAATGTATCGATGTGTCAGGATACCACAGCGCACACTGCGGACACAGCGAAGTATTCGCATCAGGTCCTGTTCTACGTAGCAGATTTTATCACGAAAACGGCTTTCGCTGTGCTCACCGTGCCCTCCGTGGTTTATAGTACTCCAGAGTTCCCCGGATAATAATGATTACTAATTACTAATTCCAAATTACCTGGCTAAACAACGACTAGTTCATAAAATTCCTCATCCGTCAGGTATTTATTAGCGAGTTCCTGCAATTCCTTTGAGCTAACCTGCTTGATAGCCTGCACGGACTTATCGAAATGATCATGCTCCAGTTTATTCAGAATGATATTCTTCCAACGGGCAATGATATGAAAAGGACCATCAAGGTCGCCTAATACAGTGCCAATGAGAAAATTCTTTACCAATAACAATTCCTCTTCCTCCACCGCTTCCTCTCTCAGGATCTTCATTTCTTTATATACTTCTTCAATGGCGGCTTCACATACATCCTTACCGGCTTCGGTACTGATCAACCAGGCTGAATCGTGCAGGTGATTTTGAAAATAACTATGGATGCCGTAAGTGTATCCTTTGTCTTCGCGAATATTGTTCATCAGCCTTGACCCAAAAAAACCACCAAGTAAAGTATTTAGGACCTGGGCTTTTGTAAAGTCCGGATGATGGCGGTTTATGAAAGGTCGGGCCATCCGGATAGAACCCTGTACACCATCCGGGTCATTGGATACCCTGTATTTTTTCTCAACGGCTTTGTCAACCGAAAAAGTCTTGTCAGCAATTGCGCGATTGGGAAGATCGCCGAAATTTTCGTTGAGCAATGTTTCGAGGTTGGCTGGCAAACGTCCCGCTGCAAATATGACAAGTTTCCCTTCCTGGTAATAAGTTTTATAAAAATCCTGCAATTGTTTTCGTGTTAAGGCATAAAAATCCTATTCACGACTGTAACGTCCATATGGATGATGTTCACCATAGAGATACACATCGATCAGCCGACCCGCAACAAAATCGCTTTTCTTCAGGTTTACCCGCAGTCTTTGCTTCATATTCTGCCGGGCTATATTGAGTTCATCTTCCGGGAAAACGGAATCCGTCAGTATTTCCCTGACTACCGGCAACAATTCGTGTATATGCCGGGTGAGGCTGTGAAGGGTGAGGGTGGCTGTTTCACTATGGCAGCTCCGGTTTAGATAGGACCCGTAATATTCAAAATGCTCATTGAGCTGAAAGGCAGATTTTTTAGATGTTCCATTTTTTAAAAGCAGGTTGGTCGTCGCTGCCACCAGGTTCTGGTCTTCATACCAATTGCCTGCATAGTACACCCACTCAAGCGACATCACATCCTCTGCGCCGGCTTCTACCGTGTAGACTTCCACGCCGTTGTTGAGTACAAATTTATTATAAGGCTTTAGCTGCAGGTTAAACTTAACCGCGTCCACGATTTCCGGTGCAATATTCCTATCTGCCATCAGTTTGTTTTCAAAATTGTATTTAATGATCTGCCAGGTAATACAGCGTATTACTGTTTTCATTTCTAAATATCCGCTGGCTTTCCTCCTGGATATCCTGTACCGTGATTGATGAGTATTTATCGAGCTCAGTATTGATCAGACATGCATCCCCCAACAGTTCGTAATAGGCCAGGCTATTGGCACGGTTCATCAGGCTCATATCTTCAAATGCGATCATACTTTCCGTTTTATTCTTCACCTTCTGCAACTCAGTTTCCGATACCAGCTCCTGTTTCATTCGTTCGAGCACTTCCTGTACCGCATTCTCTGCGTCATCAATCTTCACTCCTTTCACCAGTCTTCCCTCTACCGCCAGCAGTCCGCTATCTGTACTTCCAAAATGATGACATTCTATATGGCTGAACACCTGCCTGTCCTTCACCAGCGACTGGTACAGCCTTGATGAACCGCCGCCGCTTAGAATTTCGCTGATAAGATCGGCGATATAATATCGTTTATCGAGACGCGAGGAGATATGCCAGCATTTATAAAATGCGTCAAGAGGTACAGCGCCTTTCACTTCCAGTCGGCGGGCTTCCTTTTGTTCGGGTTCCTGGGGAAGATTCCGCTGGTATTTTTCACCGGAAGGAATATCCGAAAACCATTTTTCTGCCAGTTCCCTTACCTTCTCGACAGTCACGTTACCCGCCACTACCATGATGGCATTAACCGGTCGGTAATATTTAAAGAAAAACTTTTTTACTTCTTCGAGTTGTGCAGTTTCAATATGTGAAAGCTCTTTCCCAATTGTCATCCAGCGATAGGGATGTTTCTTATAGGCCAACTCCCGTAGCTTATGCCATGCATCGCCATAAGGCTTGTTGAGATAATGCTCTTTGAATTCCTCGATCACCACTTTTCTTTGTACCTCGAGGCTTTTCTCCGCAAATGCCAGCGATAACATGCGATCACTCTCCAGCCAGAAAGCAGTCTCAAGATTTTCTACAGGCACCTGTAAATAATAATTGGTAAGATCGTTGGTGGTGTAGGCATTATTTTCTCCACCGGCCATTTGCAGCGGCTCGTCATAACTCGGAATATTCACCGAACCGCCAAACATCAGGTGTTCAAACAAATGAGCAAACCCTGTGCGGTCCGGATCCTCGTCACGTGCACCTACATCGTACATGATATCCATCACAGCCATGGGAGTTGACAGATCCTGGTGTACGATCACCCGCAGTCCGTTGGACAATGTAAATCGTTCGAAATGTATCATAGATTATGTAACAGAAATTGAAAACTAAAGTTTATTTCCTGCCAAGCAGGCGTCAAATTTATTGAACTATAAGGAGAATCGGTGTGGAGCTGATAAAGAGTCGCTTACAGCCCGGACGATCAAAAAATGCTTTTTACTTTCAGATCTGTTTGTATCAACTCGCCCTGGCGGCGAATGATGAGCTTAACTTTTGTATTGGCGGAAAGCAGCAGGTTTTTATACCGCTGGAAATTCTGTGTAAAATCACCGTTGACACCAACAACCACATCGCCTTCCATCAACCCGGCTTCTTCTGCCGGTGAACCCTTGGCAACCGTGCCCAGCTCAATCTGCCCGTTGATCAGGTACAATTCAATCCCGGTATACGAATAATCGAAGGGATCACGATAGTGTGAATTGGGTATCATGTGAATATCCCTTTTGGGATAATTGAATATGACATTAAAGCGGCGGAGAATATCGTTGCCAATCAGCCCACCCAGGTAGGGATATGAGGTTACATTAAACGCGTCGTCGAAAATATAAGTAGGGACATTTCGGAATTTGTAAGGACCCAGTTTCAACTCTTTGATGACGGTGAGATTCATCGAAATTTTTCCGCCAATGCCTTCCCCGTCTTTTGGCCAAAGCTTTCTTTTTTTTCGTAACAGCATGCTGTCGTATACAAAATCCTCCGATAACATCAGGCATACGCCGGCTCCAATATCATGCAGAAACCGGGCCCTGTGTTCTGTTTCATCTTTTATCCTGGCCATTTGTACCGGCAATGTGCTAAGTATCGGCCGGAAAAGAAAACCTCCCTTCGGATAGCGAAGCGTACCCTTGCTACAAATATCTATTTTCAGGCTATCGTAGTTGATCTTGATAATATAACGACTAAGCAGAGAGTAGCCGATGATGCCATCCACCTGTTCGCCATACACACTGGTGAGCACCGAATAATCATTGACATGAAAATTGAGGCTGTCGACAGTAAGGTTCGGAAACCTCAGCTTACGATTGTACAAAAAACCGACTTTTCTTATGCCGGCAATGCCGCGGATCGTGCGGTCCGACTCCTCGGGTACCAAATTGAAATAGGCTACCGTAGAAGAATCCAGTGAAATACCGCTGCTGCCGCTATCCAGGATGAAATTGAGGGTATCGGGAAAATCATCAAGCTGAGCTTTCAATATGACCACCCCACCGGTAAGCTGGGTAAATGAAATTGTCGTGAGTAAGCGTGAAACAGGTTCAATGAATTCTTCCTGCGCCTTCATCGTGGAGGCCGATAGCAGGAAAAACAACAAGAACGGCAATTTCTTCTTTTTCATATGGATGGAACAAAGGTTTCTTATGTGAATGACCTGGTAAAGACAACAAAATCGCTGAAATTGACGCAAACCAGGATCATATATTACTAAATTTACTCGTTTAGCTGCCCAATTCAAAACCGTTCATCTGTTTTGTTGCCTTTCGGTTGTATTTTCGCGTGAATGCCCCGATGGTTGGCTATCTCAACATGAAAACACCAGATAATGGAACTACAAAGCCTTTTAGAACGTGCAGCAAAGTTTGATTTTTTATCCGTAGAAGAAGGCATTTACCTTTATCAACATGCTCCGCTGGCCGAATTAATGTTTGTTGCTGACGAACTACGAAAAAAGCAGGTGCCTCATGGAAAAGTAACCTGGCAAATCGACCGCAATGTCAACACCACCAACGTCTGCATCGCCAATTGTAAATTCTGTAATTTCTATCGCATTCCCGGTCATCCAGAGGCATATATCTCTGATATGCCTACTTATCG
>JAEZRB010000060.1 GCA_023412975.1 Bacteroidota bacterium
CTGTAAATCCCTCCTCTAAACCTCAACCTCAACCTCAACCTCAACCTAAATCTTAATCTCAACCTCAACCCACCCTCAACAATGCTGCTGCAACAATGCCTGCTGTCTCGGTTCGAAGTCTTGTTTCGCCCAGTGAAACTGCAGTGAAATGGTTTTCCAAAGCGTAGTCGATCTCTTCTTTTGTAAAATCCCCTTCGGGACCAATCAAAATAACCCGCGAGGCAACGGATTCATTGACCAGGTCAGCCAGTTTCCGCTTTTCATTTTCGATACAATGCGCAATAAACTTTTGTGAAGTATTGACAATCTCTTCCTGCCTGAGCAGCATTTCAAATGAAATAGGCTGGTGAAGTACAGGCAGCCAACATTGTTGAGATTGCAGCATGGCACTGATCAGTATCGCTTCCATCCTGTCGTGACGAAACCGCTCCTTTTCCGTGCGATGACAAACCAGGGGTATGATCTCATTGACGCCAATCTCCGTGGCTTTCTCCAGGAACCATTCAAAACGACTGGCATTTTTCAATAAGGAAATGGCGATCATAACTTTTCCCGGCCATGGGTTTCGGAATTGTTTTTCCTTTACTGTAACAACACAGTGTTTTTTATGATCGTCGATGATGGTTGTGGTGAGCAGGTTGCCTTTACCGTCGGTCAGGTTGAGCTGCTCGCCTTTTTTCATGCGCAGTACCTGGATGATATGACGGGAATTATCTTCGTCGAGACTGATTTCGACATCCGTCGGTTTATATTCACTGATATAAAAAAAAGGGAGTGACATCTTCTACAAACCCGGATAAAGAGTAGACTAAAACGGATCTTCTTCGTCGTCGATCTCGTTCATTTTACTTCCTGTCTGGATGTATAATTTTTCACCGCCGCCACCGTCTTCCACCGGTCTCCAACCACCTGATGGTAAGCCGATCCCGCTGTAAGGATCCTCATCCCAGTTGGCGAATTTTTGGATATGCAGGAGCGCTTTCAGTTTCACCGTTTCCAGCGAACCGTTCCTGTGCTTGGCGATTTTTACTTCGGTAAGACCTTTTATGTTTTCACCTTCCGCGTTTTGGGTAAGGTCATAATACTCGGGACGATACAAAAACATTACCATGTCGGCATCCTGCTCGATAGCACCCGATTCACGAAGATCGCTCAGCTGTGGAACACGGCTGCCATCTTTGGCTCCTCTTTGTTCAACCGCACGGCTCAACTGCGAAAGTGCAATGATCGGTATATTCAGCTCTTTGGCAAGTCCTTTCAGGTTACGTGATATATTGCTGATCTCCTGCTCGCGGTTGGAATTGCGTCCATCACCGGTGCCACTCATCAGCTGCAGGTAATCGATGATCACCATCCCGATATTGTGCTGGTTTTTCAAACGACGGCATTTAGCGCGTAGTTCGAATATATTCAGCGCGGGTGTATCATCGATATACAAGGGCGCCTGCGACAGCCGTTGAATACCCCTTGCATACAATTGTTTCATCTCATGCTCTTCCATTTTTCCTCGGGCGATTTTCTCCAGCCATATTTCACTTTCAGCAGAAAGTATACGTTGTACCAGCTGGCCTGCACTCATTTCGAGTGAGAACAACGCTACCGGTGTTGCTTTGGTAGGATGCATCGCAGCATTGCGTGCAAGATTAAGTGCGAAGGCGGTTTTACCAACCGCAGGCCTTGCAGCCAGTATGATCAGGTCCGTATTTTGCCAGCCATACGTAACACGATCCAGACCGGAAAATCCGCTGGGTACACCGGTTACATCTTCGTTGCGCTGGCGCAGATCTTCAATACGCTTGATGGTATTGACCAATACTGTATCGATTGAATTGAAATCTTTACGCAGGTGATTGTTAGTGATCTGGAACAACTTGTTCTCCGCGTCATCTAAGAGATCAAATACATCCGTTGAATCCTCATAAGCATCACCGATAATTTCACCGCTGATGCGAATAAGTTCACGTTGTATAAACTTTTGTAAGATGATCCGTGCATGCGCTTCGATATTGGCAGAGGAAACGACTGCATTGGTCAGTTTGGTCACATAATAAGGTCCACCAACCATTTCAAGCTCTTCACGGGTGCGGAGTTCTTCTGCGACTGTCAGGATGTCGATGGGCTGGCTTTTATTGGCCAGGCCCTGCATCGCATTGAAGATGCGCTGATGAGCCTCTACATAAAAACATTCAGGCTTTAAAATGTCTATCACATCATCAAAGGCATTTTTTTCCAGCATAATAGCACCCAACACAGCCTCCTCCAGGTCTTTTGCCTGTGGGGGCACCTTACCGTACACCATTGTTCCAAGGTCTATTGTAGATCTCCTTTTCTGTTTCCGGTCTTTGTTTAAGTTCGTCAGGTCCATCTTTGAGTTACAGCGATAAAAAATTAAACCATCAGTTGTTCACCAATGACCTTAGGGTGAATTCCAGTCTTGCTTTCAGAAAAATGTTACCTCTACGTTTATCGGAATGTTTTCCCGCAGTCAGACGGCGAAAATAAGTTCAATTCCTTTTCAAAAATTATTTTAAAACACTTTTTCTTTGTGCACCAATTTTTCACCCCGATTTGCAGGTTATCCACATATCCTGTTCCACCTGGCAACCCCAATTGCCGGCAATCAAGTTAGCTAAAATAATTGGTGTATGCATCGAAAAGATTGGCACAACGGTGCAAAAAAATTTATGCTTAAGTATTCGTTAACTTAACGCACAATATTTTCAACAGGACCCCGTCGAAATTATTTTTTAAATCTTAAATTATGGTTCAAAAAGAGCCTATTCCCGTTGATGAATTCCTCCGGCTTTCAGGTGCAGACAAAATTGTGGAGGAATTAAAACTTCATTTCAAAAACAAACAACTGGTTGTTTCAGATCTCACTGATGAACAGGGTCACCAATATGTAGACCTGGTTCAGGAAGGCGGCGGTGTGCTGGGTGTTGCGCTGGTTGGTTATACTTATGTTTTGGAAAAGATGGGTATTCGTTTCTTTAGCCTGGCCGGAACCAGCGCTGGTTCTATCAACGCGATGTTGCTGGCCTGTACAGGCAACAAGGAAGATGAAAAAGTGGAAAAGATCATTGCTGACCTACTCGCACTTGATTTCTTTTCGCTGGTTGATGGAAAATCCACCAATTGGAAGTTCACCAAAAAAGTAAAATCATTTGTACAGAAACTGCTGGTAAAAAAGAATTTCTTTAAACGCATTTTTTCTATTGCAAAATGGCTGCTGATCAGTTTGCTGTTATTGACAATAGTAAGTTTTGTCACGAACTTTTTTATTCCCGGCGTTTCCAAATGGATCGGGCTGGCCGCAGGACTGATATTTATATTGATAATAATCGGCTTGATCTCGCTCAAAAAGAAATTCCAGGCTTTCAGTAAAAACGGTTATGGACTGAATGAAGGAAAAGTATTTCATGAATGGATCAAAAAGGTGATCTCTTCCAATCATGTACAGGCTGATCCGTCCGATGAAAAGATCAGTACCATGGCTGGGTTCGCACGGCATTTTATGCGGGTGCCACCAGGCCTGATATTGAAACAAGATCCCAGGCGTGCCGTCAACCGCCCGCCTGATATGCCGATGCTCACCATCATCACCTGCGATATTGTCTCGGAATGTAAGATCGAGTTTCCAAACATGTGGGACCTCTATTGGGCCCGACAGGAGGATGTTCATCCCGGTGATTTTGTAAGAGCCAGTATGTCGATACCCGTTTTCTTCGAAACCTACACGCTCACCGATCTTCGTAAGAAAAGCAGCTTTGCTATTTGGGATAAACACCTCAACTGGCAAAACGAAAACAAAAAGATACCGGACAAGGCCCAGTTTATCGACGGAGGTACGTTGTCCAATTTCCCGATCAACGTGTTCTATAACCCCAATTTCCCTGTACCGCGTATGCCAACTTTTGGTATCAGGCTGCAGGATGGTATTCTCGATTCTGTAAACCGGAGCAACAACACATTCCTGAAATACCTGAAATCCTTTTTTTCAACCCTTCGTTTTCACTTCGACCGTGATTTTATTACAAAAAACAGGGCTTACAATTTTGGAGTGAAGCTGATCGATGTAAAAGAGCATAGCTGGCTCAACTTTTTCATGGAAGACAAAGAAAAAGTGGAGCTGTTTCGTAAAGGCGCAAGAGCTGCAGCGGATTTCCTTCGCCAGTTCGACTGGGAAAAATATAAGGAAGAACGACTGCGCAATTTCGAAATGAGGGAAGAAAGGTTTGCCGATCCCAACAATGTCCTCGTATCGTCGCACTAAATATAATAGCCGGGCTGAAACGAGGCGAAATTTGTTGCTACGGACTAACGGCTTCGAAGTAATCCATGTTCCATCCTTATCTTCGCAGCCATAAGAAGCAAGCAAGAATATGACGATCTCGTATAAATGGCTGAGTGAATACCTCCCGGTGGCTATTGAGCCCGAAAGACTTAGCCGCATTCTCACTTCAATAGGCCTGGAAGTGGAAAGCATGGACAAATATGAAGAAGTTCGCGGTGGACTAAAAGGCCTCGTGATTGGCGAAGTGCTTAACACAGAAAAACATCCGAACGCCGACAAATTAACCCTCACACGTGTAGATATAGGCAATGGAGAACCGCTCCAAATCGTTTGCGGCGCGCCTAATGTTGCTGCAGGTCAGAAAGTAGTGGTTGCCCCGGTCGGTACCACTATATATCCTGCCAGCGGTGATCCTCTCACCATGAAGGTCGCCAAGATCCGTAGCGTTGAAAGTTATGGGATGATCTGTGCGGAAGACGAGATCGGCCTGGGCGATTCACATGCAGGTATCATGGTTTTGCCAAAAGATGCGAAAGTCGGTTCCAGCGCAGTTGAGTTTTTCAAACCATATGAAGACTGGATCTATGAAATTGGACTCACACCCAACAGGATGGACGCCATGAGTCACTGGGGTGTAGCCCGCGATGTATGCGCGTATTTATCGCACCATGATAAAAAAGGAACTAAACCCAAGCTTCCTTATAGTAATGGGTTTAAAGCCGATAATGTATCATTTCCCATTGAAGTGAGTGTTGAGAATCTCGCTGCCTGTCCCCGTTATTCAGGTGTAAGTCTTAGCAATCTCACGATCGCCGAGTCTCCACGCTGGTTGCAGCAAAAACTAAAGGCAATTGGCCAACGGCCAATCAATAATATTGTTGACATCACCAACTATATACAGCACGAAACCGGTCAGCCCCTGCATGCCTTCGACATCGATGCTATCACCGGTGGTAAGATTATCGTCAAAAATCTGCCGGCAGGTTCGAAGTTTGTCACACTGGATGAAAAGGAAAGAAAACTTACAGCAGATGACCTGATGATCTGCAATGAAAAAGAGGGCATGTGTATCGCAGGTGTGTTTGGAGGCCTGCATAGTGGTGTAACAAAAACTACTAAAAACATTTTCCTGGAAAGCGCCTGTTTTGACCCTGTATCCATTCGTAAAACTTCTTTTGGGCATGGATTAAGAACCGATGCCGCTTCAAGATTTGAAAAAGGAACTGATATTTCGGCCACAGTGAATGTGTTGAAAAGAGCTGCGCTGATGATCAGGGAAATTTGTGGCGGCGAGATTGCTTCGGAGATCATCGATGTATACCCCGATCCAAAGCAAAAAGCCGAGGTTTCACTCAAGTATCATTACCTGAAAAAACTTAGCGGCAAAAATTATCATCCCGACGCGGTTAAAACTATCCTCGGCAGCCTTGGATTTGAAATTGTAAAAGAAGGCATTGATGAAATTCGTGTAGCGGTTCCTTTTCATAAGCCCGACATCAGCCTGCCTGCCGATCTCGTGGAAGAAATTCTGCGTATCGATGGACTTGATAATGTCGTCATTCCGGAAGCGATCACCATCACCCCTGCAGTTGAACAAAACTTCGCGATAGAATCATACAGGGAAAAGACTGCGGATTACCTCGTGGGCTTGGGCT
>JAEZRB010000134.1 GCA_023412975.1 Bacteroidota bacterium
CATCCAGGGTGCTGTCTTCATCACATCACGCAAAGAGGGAGTTTTGAATTTGCCCATATCGCTTTCATCATGCGTTACCTGGTAAAGACCTTTGTCATCACCTGCGAAACCGTTGTTATGAAACTGATTGTCGCTGAACAAGGCTCCGTGGTGACAGTTCATACACTTTGCCCTGGTCCGAAAAAGATGCAATCCTCTCAATGCGCTATTGCTAAGCGCCTTTTTATCTCCGGCTAAAAATCTATCGAAAGATGAGGGGCTGCTGACTATCGTGCGCTGAAAAGCTGCCAAAGCCCCGGCGATTCGATCAGGATCAATGTCTGGATCTCCATAAGCAGAGTCAAACAGGGTCTTATAAGCTTCTATCCTTCTCAACTTGCCCGGTAGTTCCCGCATATCGCCATGCATTTCACTTTCACTATTAATGGGGGCGAACGCCTGGTCTTCGAGATCCCTTGCCCTTCCATCCCAGAACAATTTTTTGTAAAACCATACATTCTGGAGACTGGGAGAATTTCTTTTATTGATCGTTCCTTCATGACCCAGTGATTTATCAATTCCGTCAGCCCAGGATAGTTCAGGCTGGTGACAGGAGGCACAGGATATTTTTCCCGAACCGCTTAACCGGGTATCGAAAAACAAAACCTTACCTAATTCGATCAAATGTTTTAAAGAATCCATGCGATGCTGATGCGGTCCCGCTGGCAAAACACCAAGTTCATCCCAATAAACCCCCTTTGTTACAAAAGGTGCAGGCCATTGCTCCGGTGGGCGTGAGTAAATATTCCTTAATCGCAGGCTTTCATCCTGCATAAAGGAGGTGGAAACAAAAACGACCAGGATCAAAGATGAGATAGCAAGGCAGTGACGCATCCCGCAAATTTAAAAGCGGAAAACTATTTTGTTGCAGCCAATTAGCTTTATAAAAGAAAAAACTTCGGAATAAACCAGTCAACTTTTGTTTCAAATCACCGGACCCAGTCAATTTTCTCGTCGATCGATAACCTGGTAGCTCCTGCGGAAGGAATAGCTACATGACCGACGTAGAAAAAGCCAAGTAATTTATCCGCTTCACCCAGACCGAAAAATGCTTTCGCTCTTTCATTATAAGTAACGCCACCTGTGGTCCAATAACCACCCAATCCATATGCTGTCACGGAAAGGTATATATTCTGAACTGCACAGGCAACAGCTTCAATGTCTTCTATTTCCGGAATATTTTTGTTGGTTGACCGCTTCATACCAATGGCGATCACATGCGAAGCTTTCAAAGGATTTAGCTGCAGTTTCTGGTAACTGATCTGTTTAAATTGATCACCAGCGTCCTGTTTATAAACCTCGCTTTGAAAATCAGCGAACTTCTGTAAACCCTCTCCGGTAAACACCGTAAAATGCCAGGGCTCCTGCCGGCCGTGATTAGGCGCCCAGGTTGCATTGATCAGGATCTGTTGTATGATCGCGTCATCAATCTTTTTCCCGGGCACAAACTGGTCAGGGAAAACCGATCGCCGGTTTCTTATTAATTCATTGAGTTGCTCTGGATTCATTTTAGATATCATAGTTGTAAATGTATATCTATTACAAAAGACCCCATCAATTGTTTGAAACCTATTTAGCAACGGCATTTCTGCGATTGCTGAGCTTTAACAACAGTTGTTCATTGAAGGAATCCCGACTATAATTTTTATTATCTCTTACCTTAAGGAAGTAAATCATAATTCTCCAAAAATATTATTCCCCAAAACGAAAAAGTTTCCAACATCGGCAGGAAAATCACGTGAATAAGGGGCAAAAAAAACTATGCACACTTTGTGAAAAACTCCCACGGAATACTTCGATGATTGATACTACATTCGTTTCAGTTCTTAATAAAAAATTAATACCGGTGCAAGGCAGCATATATGTTTTAATCTGCCTTGCTTAATAGGGAACCGTGTGAAAATCACGGGCTGACGGGCAACTGTAAAGCCAATCCCCTATCGCATTTGGGAAAGACCTGATCATCGAAGCCAGGGTTTGTCGAAACGGACATACGGACAAGGCGATTTTGTCGGGCCAAGCCAGGAACCTGCCGGAATTAAAATATTGTTTGGAACCTTCCCGAGTAAGGTACTGCAAGGATCAAATCAGCTTCATTCCGAGGCCTGCATTTTCGTCTTCTGTCGTGCCGCAAATCTGACATCTTAAAATTAGTAACCATGCACGATGAGCAGGAAATTTTATTAAAAGAGAACAAAGACCGCTTTGTCATACTCCCGATCAACTACCCGCTGATCTGGGAAAAGTACAAACAACATGAAGCCAGTTTCTGGACTGCCGAGGAAATTGATCTCAGCGGTGATATGAAAGACTGGAATGGTCTTAATGATGGAGAACGTCATTTTATCTCCCATGTACTGGCTTTCTTTGCCGCCAGCGATGGCATTGTGAATGAAAACCTGGCAGTGAACTTTATGAGTGAAGTGCAACTGCCTGAAGCCCGGTGCTTTTATGGCTTCCAGATCATGATGGAAAATATCCATTCAGAAACATATGCCCTGCTGATCGATACCTATATTAAAGATCCCAAAGAAAAAGATCGCCTGTTTCATGCCATCGATACGGTTCCTGCCGTAAAGAAAAAAGCGGAATGGGCACTTCGCTGGATTGAGAACGGAACATTCGCGGAACGCCTGGTGGCCTTTGCAGCGGTAGAGGGTATCTTCTTCAGCGGTAGCTTCTGCTCGATCTTCTGGATGAAAAAAAGAGGTCTGATGCCAGGACTCACTTTTAGTAATGAACTCATCAGTCGCGACGAAGGTCTGCATTGTGAATTTGCCTGCCTCTTGTATAGCATGCTGAAAAATAAACTGACTGAAGAGCAGGTACATTCCATCATTGGCAATGCCGTTGAAATCGAGAAAGAGTTCATTACCGATGCATTACCTGTGGACCTGATCGGAATGAATGCCAAACTCATGCAGCAATACATTGAATTCGTTGCCGACAGGTGGTTGGCAGAACTTGGCTATAACAGGCTTTTCAATGCGACCAATCCTTTTGATTTCATGGAACTGATCTCGCTGCAGGGAAAAACAAATTTTTTTGAAAAACGCGTAGGCGAGTACCAGAAATCAGGGGTGATGAATGATATTAAGGCGAATACGTTTTCGATAGATGAAGATTTTTAGGTGAGTGGTGAGTAGTGAGTGGGCTGGTGCTAATTTCAAATTTAGAATAAGTGTTTCTTCAACTGGGACATACCAAATTAGAAATTTATTCTGCTTCCAGAGAATTAGTGCTGGCATGTTACAGGTTAACCAAAACATTTCCTCCGTAAGAGCGCTTTGCACTAACGCAGCAAATTAGACGGGCGGCAATGTCAAACCATCTGAATATTGCAGAAGGAAGTTCCAGGAAATCAGATTCAGAAAGGAAACGGTTTTATGAAATAGCAAGAAGCTCAGTAATCGAAATCGATGCCGCACTTGATGCCGCCTCGGATTTGGGTTACTGTAAAATGGAAATTTAAAAGACTTGGGTGAAAGCCTGATCAAGTGTTTCAAACTTTTGACCGGCCTAATAAATGCAAATACCACAAAATAATTCAATGCTCAACTCACCACTCACAACTCACTATTCACAAATAAACATACTAACTAACTAAACAATACTCAGCATGTACGTACTAAAACGCAATGGCAAGCAGGAAGCCGTGCACTTCGACAAGATCACATCAAGGGTAATGAAACTGAGCTACGGCCTCACCCTGAAGTCGGATGACATTATCGAGATCGCTAAGAAAGTAATTGTCGGTATTTACAATGGAGTGCCGACAACCGAGCTTGATAACCTGGCTGCGGAAACTGCCGCTTCGTTCACTACCCGTCATCCCGATTTCGCAGTGCTGGCGGCACGGATCGCGGTGAGCAACCTGCATAAGAATACGACCAAATCTTTTTCAGCCACTGCAAAACTGCTTTATCATTATATCGATACAAAGACCGGTGATAAAGCGCCACTGCTGGCCGATGATGTTTTTGAGATCATTCAGCAAAACGCTGACCGTCTCGATGCCTCCATCATTTACGAAAGAGATTATCATTTTGACTACTTCGGTTTCAAAACCCTGGAGAAGTCATACCTGCTGAAAGTAAATGGTAAGATCGTTGAACGCCCGCAACACCTTTTCATGAGAGTGGCGCTTGGTATTCACAAAACCGATATCGATGCGGCGATCGAGACGTATAACCTGATGAGTGAAAAATGGTTTGTCCACGCAACGCCAACACTGTTCAATGCAGGCACGCCAAAGCCGCAAATGAGCAGCTGTTTCCTGCAAAGCATGAAAGAGGACAGCATTGCGGGTATTTATGAAACCCTGAAGAACTCGGCGCTGATCTCGCAGTCGGCCGGAGGTATTGGGCTAAACATCCACAATATTCGCGCTACAGGCAGCTAAATCAAAGGCACCAACGGCACCAGCAACGGTATCATCCCGATGTTGCGAGTATTCAATGACACGGCCCGCTATGTAGATCAGGGCGGTGGCAAACGCAAAGGTGCCTTTGCCGTTTACCTCGAACCCTGGCATGCGGATATTTTTGAGTTCCTCGACCTGAGAAAGAACCATGGCAAGGAAGAAATGCGCGCCCGTGATCTTTTCCTGGCACTCTGGATCTGTGACCTGTTTATGAAGCGCGTAGAATCGGATGGTCAATGGAGCCTGTTTTGCCCTAATGAAGCAAAGAACCTGCACACCACGCACGGCGAGGAGTTTGAAGCGCTTTACGAGAAGTATGAAAAGGAAGGCCGCGCCAAGAAAACCATTCCCGCCCGTGATCTCTGGAATGCTATTTTGGAAGCGCAAATAGAAACTGGCAACCCGTACATGTTGTACAAGGATGCGGCAAATAAGAAATCTAACCAGAAAAATCTCGGGACCATCCGTTGCAGTAATCTCTGCACCGAGATCATCGAATACAGCGATGAAAATGAAACAGCGGTTTGTAACCTGGCGTCTATTTCCCTGCCCCGGTTTGTAGAAGGAAAGAATTTCAATTTCGACAAGCTGCTTGAAGTGACGCAGATCATAACCCGCAACCTCAACAAG
>JAEZRB010000323.1 GCA_023412975.1 Bacteroidota bacterium
GCTCAAGGGTATGGTGGGAAGCTGCTGTACACTATCCACTTTTAATAAAGCGACGTCTTTGCCCGGCATCGGCTTACCCTTGATGATCACTTTGGCGGGCAAACGCCGGGTGACGATATCGCGTGGATCATCTTCAGAGTCCAGCCTGTATTGTACAAACACTTCGCGTTTTATATCAAACAGGATCATCGATGAGACCTGCGAGTAGATCGTGCTGTAAGCATTATTCAACAAATTGCGCTGCTCATCATTCAGTGTCATATCCCATGACGATTGCAGGGCCTTGATATTAGCATCCGTCACTTCCTGGAAAGTAGACAGGGTGAACTTGCGCCTGATGAAAGCGCTATCGCGGTCGAGGATATGGGCGTTGGTGATGAGGTAGCCATTACCGGTTACAAAAAAACCCGTACCTGAAGATAATATCCGGTGTTTTTGCCGGAAATATTCTGTTGTCGCCGAAAAATAACGGAATGGACTGTTATAAAGCGCCTTCACTACAATATCCAGTTTCTCCTCGGGGGAAAACATAGTACCTGTCGTGTCGAGACGTTTTACAGAGTCAACCAGCGCATTGAAACGTCGTTCATTCATCTCCACCTTATTCACATAAACAGTTGCAGAAAAGACAGTCTGGACCATCGCCACTGCAGGTGAGTTGCGGGCATAATTTTGCTCAGCCGAGATTGACTGGCTGTTGACCGCCTGCAGTACTGTCATGGTTAAAACTATGGCTCCGACAACAATATTGATGAAGGTTTTCCGTCTCATTTTCTTCAAAATCGATTTTCAAAATACAAAACAATCCGTTAGTAAAAGAAATTCCCGGAAATCGAAAGCTCCGGAAGCCCTGCTTTGCACCAATCAAAAAATCATTTGAAAGGGAATCGCTAATTTGCAAATGCGGTTTTGACTTTTTTATTGTTCATACCTGCCCAAAAATATGATCCCTTTAGCCGAGCGAATACGTCCACACAGTTTAGATGAGCTTGTCGGGCAACAACACCTGACTGGAAAAGGAAGCATTTTGCGTACAGCAATTGAACGTGGCCGGATACCCTCGATGATCCTGTGGGGACCGCCGGGCACCGGTAAGACGACGATCGCTAATATTATTGCCAACACACTTCAGGCTCCCTTCTTCACGCTTAGTGCTATTAGTTCGGGTGTAAAAGACGTGCGTGAAGTAATAGAAAAGTCCAAAGCACTACCTGAGAGTATTTTATTTATCGATGAGATCCATCGCTTCAACAAAGGGCAGCAGGATGCGCTGCTGGGGGCAGTAGAAAAAGGAATCATTACCCTTATCGGCGCAACCACAGAAAACCCATCTTTTGAAGTAAATAGCGCCTTGCTTAGCCGTTGCCAGGTCTATGTACTAAAGTCCCTTGACGAAAATGACCTGGCAGGGCTGTTGCGATTAGCTGTGGAAAAGGACGAATTGTTAAATAAGAAAAATATCAGCCTGGAAGAAACCGCGGCGCTCATCAACATTTCAGGTGGTGATGCCCGGAAACTTCTCAACCTGCTGGAATTGGTGGCCGATACCTATGATGGAACCGGCCCGCTTCAAATCACTGATCAGTTGGTGATGGAGGTAGCGCAAAAAAAAATCGCGCTTTATGATAAAAGTGGCGAACAGCATTATGATATTATTTCCGCTTTCATTAAATCCATCCGGGGTAGTGATCCCAACGCCGCCATTTACTGGCTCGCCCGTATGATCGAAGGCGGTGAGGATGTAAAATTCATCGCCCGTAGAATGCTGATCCTGGCCAGTGAAGACATTGGTAATGCTAACCCCACCGCACTGATCATGGCCAATGCGACTTTTGAAGCCGTTAATAAGATCGGCTATCCTGAATCGCAGCTCATCTTGTCGCAATGCGCCATTTATCTTGCCTCCAGCCCAAAAAGTAATTCGGCCACCATAGCGATCAGTGAAGCGGTGAGCGCAGTGCATCGGCACGGCGATCTCTCGATTCCTCTTCATATTCGCAATGCTCCGACCAAGCTGATGAAAAAGCTGGGCTATGGGAAGAACTATGAATATTCACATGACTATGAAAAGAATTTTTCACCGCAGGAATATTTGCCAAAAGAAATTGCGGGCACCAAATTTTATGATCCGGGAAAAAATGCGAGGGAAGAAGAACTTCGCAAATATTTGAGATCGCTCTGGAAAGAAAAATACAAGTACTGATGGACATTCAATCGAGAGAAGATATTGAGTTGCTGATGACCAGGTTTTATGATAAGGTAAAAAAAGACGATACCATTGGTTATATCTTTAACGAGGTCGCGAAAGTAAACTGGGACCACCATATACCCATCATCTGTGATTTTTGGGAAACTCTGTTACTGGATGCTGCAAAATATCGCAATAATGCCATGGCAGTTCATTATGCACTGAATCGCAAAGAGCCCTTTGAAGAGAAGCATTTCGACCGATGGCTATTCCTGTTCAACGAAACTGTAGACCAGCTTTTCGAGGGCAATATTGCAGATATGGCCAAGAAAAAAGCGAAGTCCATCGCCTCGCTGATGCTATTCCGGATGAAGCAGGAAAACCAGGGCTTATATCCGGGCACTCCCGACCACTAAATCAAGACTAAAGACGAATATATGGTTTCATGGCAGCTTAAAAATTTCGACTCACTTACGACTCATGAACTTTATAGTGTCCTCCGGCTGCGGTCGGAAGTATTCGTAGTTGAGCAAAATTGCATATTTCTCGATATGGATGATAAGGACCAGGTGTCCTGGCACCTGATGGGATGGCAGGATAATGAACTTGCAGGCTATACCCGGCTGGTTCCCGCAGGTATCTCTTTTGCTGAACCTTCCATCGGCCGTGTTGTCACTTCCCCCCGCGTTCGCGGTACCGGTTTGGGGGTAGAATTAATGAAAAAAAGCATCGAGGAAATTAAAAAGCTCTACGGGGATACCCCCATCCGGATCGGGGCACAGTTCCATCTAAAAAAATTCTATGAATCACTGGGATTTACACAAAGCAGTGAAATCTATGACGAAGACGGGATCGACCACATCGAGATGTTACGCCCCGCAGCCCTTCGTAAATCCACTAAGTAGATCAACTTTTTCTCTGGCAAAGAATTAAAAAATACTCTTTTACATTCTTTCCTTACAGTTTTCTTTATCTTCTTTGTTATCGAAATCCAATAGTAGAAACCAGAAATCTGAATCTATGAGAAACAAGTTACGCATTGCAGTGCCGGTCCTGGTACTGATCTTAACGTTCAATTTATTTTCCAATCGATCTTATTCTCAGTCAATAACGACGGGCAACGGGAAGTTTGAAGTGGGCCTGGGTTTTGGTCCCATGTTCTTTCTCGGTGACCTCGGTGGTAGCGCTGGTATCGGCCGTGACTTTGTAAAAGACATCGATTTCCCTCTTACCAAGTTTTCAAAAACGCTTTATGCCACATACTATGCGTCAGACTGGCTTGGATTCCGCCTGGCCCTGAACCATGGTGTACTGAGTGGTGATGATGCGGAAGCTCCTAACAAGGGTGGCGCAGAGGTTGATCGTCTTCAAAGGAACTTAAGTTTCAAAACATCCGCGCTGGAAGCTTATATCGCAGCTGAAGTTTATCCTACGGTGTTCTTCGAAAAATATGATGGTCTGCAGGGTAAGTTCCGTCCTTATGGTATTATTGGCTTTGGCCTTTTGAAATATAATCCCAAAACAAAACTCGATGGTCAGTGGGTAGAGCTGAAACCCCTCCGCCTGGAAGGACAGGGCATGGTTGAATATCCTGACAGGAAGGAATACAGCCTGATCCAGAAAGAGATCCCTATGGGATTAGGTTTCAAATACTACCTGAAAGAAAATTTCTATGTAGGACTGGAGGTATTGCACCGCCAGCTGTTTACAGACTATATAGATGATGTTAGTACCGGTTATATCGACCCGGCATTGTTTGCCAACTACCTGTCTGCAGCAGATGCAGCTAAAGCAAGAAGGCTTTACTATCGTGGAAGCTACGCCAGCGTAGCCACCAGGCCGTCTTCACTGGGTGGTTATATCAGGGGAGACCATACTGATAATGATGCTTTCTTCTCCACCCTACTGCGTTTCGGCTGGAGACTGAATACATACGACAATGCAAGAAGACAAATGCGTTGCCCGGTATTCTATTAAGGCATTATATAAATCCGAACCCAAACCCTTATGAGTCCAAAATTTACATTGTCTCTTACTGCTGGTATTTATCTCAGCGTAATGGCCAGCAGTCCGCGAGCCACGAGCGAAAGGATACCTGCCGGCACAGCTGGCAAAACCAGGCCGGTAGAGAGAAGACACCAGGGTTATTCCTCACCCAGGAATAACAATGCCGTAAAGATCTATCCTGATATTATTAAAAGAACCATGCATGTGGTCGCGAAGGAAAACGACGGAATGGAAATCGATTTCTTTGTTTTCGACCTGCAGGGTGTATTGCTCAAACATTACAGGATGGAAGAAGGCGATCACCAAAAAATTACCGGCCTCAAAAGAGGTAAATATATTTATCATGTTTTCAGTGGCGATGAAGAAACCGCCACCGGAAAATTTGAAATTCGCTAATGCTCTTTTACAAGTGCGCAACCTCTGTTCCAATAAGCAGCAGAGAGCTTAATAGAATCTGATACCCTGGTTGATGAAACCTAATCCGTTCTCTATTGGTACTCTCATTAGTATACATTTTATTAAATACTCTCTGCGCTTGCTTATTGGACTTTTTTACCTGAGCTCTTTTATCATCATAACTAAGACCCGTAAAAAGGCCTGCTTGCCGGCGGGCAGGGAAATTGCTAAAATCCTGTATCCGGAAAAACCAGTCACTGGCCACCTGGTAAAGATTTTTCCAATCACTCCCTGCCCTGTTTTACGGGTTATACCGCCACTTCTACCCCTTTCCTCCTTAATTCGTTGTTATACACAGTCATGTGCATTTTTGTTTTGGTAAATTCAAAACAGTTTTGTTACATTAGTTGACTAAAACCAACGCATTATGAATTTAATCGAACGCGCAAAAAACATTATCGTCCAACCGGTAAAGGAATGGGATGTTATCTCCGCCGAGCAACCTGATATCGGTAAGATCATCACCGGCTACGTGTTACCGCTGGCAGGCGCTGCGGCCGTGGCTGCTTTTATTGGGTATGGCCTGATCGGGGTTAGCTATTTTGGGATCAGGTTCAAATCGATCGATCTGGGTCTCTACCAGGCCATCAGTGTACTGATAACGGCATTGATAAGCGTATTCCTAAGCGCATTTGTTATCGACGCCCTGGCTCCCAGCTTTGGCTCTGAGAAAAATATGGGGCGCTCCGTTCAACTCGTGGCCTACTCATATACCCCCGGATGGATCGGTGGTTTACTGGCGATCATTCCATCTATTGCCATAGTTGGCACCTTGGCGGGACTATATGGTCTTTACCTGCTGTATCTTGGTCTGCCAAAGCTGAAGAAAACTCCTGAAGACAAACTGATTGGTTATTTCGTGGTGTCATTGCTCGTGATCATTGTGGTTTATTTTGTAATTGGAATGATCATGGCCGCCATTTTACCATTGAAACCATATGGTGTCGATGGATTGAATCTGAACCTATAATTGACTGTAGATAATAAAGAGGCTGCATCAAAACTGATGTTTTTGATACAGCCTCTTTTCTTTTATGACTTGTCGATTAGTTTTTTTTAACCGAGTTCAGTTTTTAAGAACCTGGCAGTATGACTTTCCTCGTTTTTCACCAGGTCTTCCGGCGTACCCTCAAACAATATCCTGCCTCCACCGTCGCCGCCTTCGGGCCCAATATCGATGATATGATCCGCAACTTTGATAACATCCATATTATGTTCGATCACCAGCACGGTATTGCCTCGTTCAACCAGCTTGTTCAAAACATCAAGCAGGTGACGGATATCTTCAAAATGCAAACCAGTTGTGGGCTCATCAAGAATATAGAATGTTTTTCCAGTGTCTCTTTTTGAAAGTTCGGTCGACAGTTTTACACGTTGTGCCTCGCCCCCACTTAAGGTGACCGCCGACTGGCCGAGGGTGATATATCCAAGTCCTACTTCCTGCAGGACTTTTATCTTACGGTAGATATAAGGTACCGGCTGGAAAAACTCTACTGCTTCTTCAACTGTCATTTCCAGAACATCAGCGATAGATTTGCCTTTATAACGGATCTCGAGTGTTTCGCGGTTGTAACGTTTACCATTACATTTCTCACAATGCACATATACATCGGGCAGGAAATTCAATTCAATCACCCGCATACCCCCGCCTTCACACACATCGCAGCGACCGCTTTTGACATTGAAGGAAAACCGCCCTGCATTATACCCCCTGATCTTTGCCTCGGGTATCGATGCGAAAAGTGTTCTGATCTCGGTGAAAAAGCCACAATAAGTTGCCGGGTTACTTCGCGGTGTGCGTCCAATTGGAGACTGGTCAATCTCCACTACCTTATCAATATGATCCAGCCCTTTTATCGATTTGTATTCGAGCGGTGCGGTTCTCGAACCATAGGCATGCTGGGAAAGTATCGGGTATAAGGTCTCATTGATCAGGGTGGACTTACCGCTTCCACTTACACCTGTGACCACAATGAATTTTCCCAATGGGAACTTCACGTCAACATTATTTAAATTGTTACCCTTCGCACCTTTCAGTTCAAGAAATTTTCCGTTTCCTTTTCGTCTTTCAGCGGGCACTTCGATCTTCAATCGACCATTCAGATAACCCGATGTAATGGTGTCGAGTTTCAATAGTTGCTTCGGATCTCCCTGCGCGACTACCCTTCCGCCATGGTAACCTGCTCTGGGACCGATATCGATCAGGTGATCGGCAGCCAGCATGATATCTTTATCGTGTTCTACGACTAAGACGCTATTACCTATATCACGCAGGTTTTTCAACGCGTCGATCAGGCGATGGTTGTCTCGCTGGTGTAATCCGATGGACGGTTCATCCAGTACATAAGTGATACCCTGCAACTGTGAACCGATCTGCGTCGCCAGCCTTATACGCTGCGATTCCCCGCCGCTCAATGTTTTTGAGCTGCGATTAAGGGTAAGGTAAGTGAGACCCACGTCAAGTAAAAATTGCAGGCGTTCCCGGATCTCTTTTAGTACATCTTTCCCAATAATATTCTGCTTATTCGAAATGCGTAACTCAATTCCGTCGAGCCAGGCGGCAAGGTTGTCCAGATTCATGTTGCCCAACTCGGCGATATTGCGACCAGCCACTTTAAACCAGAGACTTTCCTTTTTCAGGCGCGTGCCATTACAGGTCTCGCAGGGCTTAAGTTGCATATAGTCTTCAGCCCAATTGCGGAGTTCTTCTTTTTGCCCATTGTTGAACCATCGGTTTAGCATATTCACAATACCTTCATAATCGCCGTTACTACCACTAGCTATGTTGTCAAAATCAATCTCCTGCTCAATCCCCTCCTCGTTACCATACAGTAAAATGTTTAGTGACTTTTTAGGTATATCGCTGATTGGTTTTGTAAGTGAAATTTTATTCATCTTAGCGACTGCCTCCGCCGTCTTATACACATAAGCTTCCCTTTCACCTCCCAGGGGCGCGATGCCGCCTTCACCAATACTTAAAGATGGGTCGGGGATAACGGCATCCATATTTATATGAAAGGTAGTACCGAGACCCTTGCAGGCAGGACATGCTCCGTAGGGTGAATTAAATGAAAAGGCATTGGGTGAAGGCTCTTCATAACTGATACCGGTATCTTCACACATTAGTAATTTGGAATAAGAGGCACTTGTTGCGGCTGCGTGAGATTCGTCAAATAGAGAAGCTTCTTTTTTTCTGCTGGTGCTCCTGCCTTCACCAGCTTCCGGAGTCATGGTGGTTACAAACATGAGATCTTTTCCAAGCTTTAATGCCTGCTGCACACTTTGGCTCAGCCTGGCTTTCAGATCATCAGTTACCTGGAGCCTGTCAACCACCAATTCAATATCATGGATCTTGTACCGATCCACCTGCATTTTAGGAACGAGGTCTTTGATTTCACCATCAACCCTCACTTTCAAAAAACCTTTTTTGCGAATGTCTTCAAAGAGTTCGCGGTAATGGCCTTTACGGCCACGCACCAGTGGAGCGAGGAGGTTTATTTTTTTCCCGTAAAACCTTGTGAAGATATTCTCGACGATTTCTTCCTCGCTCCACTTCACCATTTTTTTTCCGGTATTGTATGAATAGGCTTCACCAATACGCGCAAACATCAGCCTGAGAAAATCGTAGACTTCTGTAATGGTACCAACCGTGGAACGCGGGTTCTTGTTTGTCGTTTTTTGTTCGATGGAAATTACCGGCGACAACCCCGTGATCTTATCGACGTCGGGCCTTTCCATATCGCCGATAAACTGACGTGCATAAGCTCCGAAAGTTTCCATATAGCGACGCTGGCCTTCAGAATAAATGGTATCAAAGGCAAGTGATGACTTGCCACTACCGCTAATTCCGGTTATAACAACCAGTTTGTTTTTTGGTATGGCAATGTCAATATTTTTAAGATTATGTTCTCTCGCGCCAAATACTTCAATGACATCTTCCGTTATCTTTTCCATAATAATTTACAACATGATTATACAAGGCCGGAAATGGGGGCAACGAAGATAAAACAAGCTGCAGGGGAAAAACTCATAAAAATCCTGCCTAAGCGTATTTGATTGATTTTCAATAATTAGCATTTGATAAAGTCTGGAAAACCAAGAATTTTTAGGCAAACCGATTCAAAAACGAATTTCTGGCACAATATTTAAATAGAATGGGACGAAACCAAGGACATTAATCATCTTAAAATTTAAAATACCATGAAAAAAATCGCAATCATTTCAAGTGCAGCATTATTGTTGACGGCTGCGGTGAGTGCCCAAACGGATACCGTTCCTAAGCAAAACACCGAACCAGTTTCAGAAACTACAGAGCCCGTTGCTAAAACATACAACGATAAATATAACAACTGGACTGCTGACACTTACAAGATGCAGCCCATGCCTGAAGCGCTGACCATTGAAAAAATATTTCCTGTAATTGGCAAGTATGAAGTAACTGGTAAAGATGGCCAGGCTACTACACTTACAGTTACTCTTGATGAAACTAATAAAGGTATTGTTTGGGTAGAAGGTTTACCGCAGGGAAAAATTAAAGCTACCCTGAGAAAATCTCCTGCTACTTACAAGATCCCCGCTCAACCTTTAAGCGAGACTGTTGCAGAAGAAGCAACTGATGAAAAAGCTGATAAAAAAGCGACCGCAAAAGCAAAAGAATTACCTGAAGGTGTTTTGATCTATGATAAAGATGCCAACGTATTGAACGTTTGCCTGGGTTGCAAATACAGCAATGAAGATCCTGCTATGGTTTTCACCCCTGCCGCTGAAGAAACTCCAGCTGCTGAAGAAGTGGAAAAGAAAACTACCAAGAATTCAAAAAAGACAACAACTAAGAAAGTTGAAAAAGTAAAACCTGTTCATTATACTGGTTCTAAAGTAATCGAAACTCCAGTTGAAGAAACAATTGAACAGCCCGTAGAACAACCCGCCGTACAACAATAAATGAATTATTGATTTGTATCCGGTGAAAAAAATAAAAACAGAGATCGCTGCAAAGCGGTCTCTTTTCATTGGTGCCTGTCTGCGATAGATGAGGAAAAAAATTAAAAATTTGGAAGTATAGTTTTCCCTCACCTATCTTTGCAACAGTTCTTTAATCATCACTTATCAAGAAAGGCTGAGGGTAATGGCCCGGCGAAGCCTTGACAACCTATCCTGTGCAAACAGGAAAAGGTGCCAACTCCATCCGCCAGCTGGCGGACAGATAAGCCAGATTTCTAGCTTCGAAAATAGTACCTAATATATTCAAGCTCATCTGATTTATCGGGTGAGCTTTTTTTTATCCCCGAATTTGGGGATTGGAAACAGCTCCCCCGCAGACTTACCTTCCCGTTTTCTGATAAGTGCTCTGATCTATTTTTTACCCCTGATTCTTAATGATGAAGGTAAAAGTCCGAAGACATGAGCAACAGAAAGACGCTGATCAACAGCAAACCCACACCAAAAACTGGCGAGAGAAACAAACACTCGTTCATCGTAAGCATTAACAGTTATTTAAATGCCGCAAGGGAAGAAAATTTGCTGGATCAGGAATACCCTACTAAATTCGTAGGCTACTATGCAAGTACCAGGATCTGATATTGTATTTAGCTGCCACCTGGCAAGCTGTTGTACTTGCTTTACCATGCGCTAGCATTCTTTTCCCGGTACCCCGGCCTTTTACCTTTTATTCAAAAACTAAAAATAAAGACCATGAGCAACAACCTTCACTTTGAAACCCTTCAGCTACATGCTGGACAAAAAATTGACCCTACTACCAAATCAAGGGCAGTGCCTATTTACCAAACTACTTCCTATGCTTTTGACAGCAGCGACCATGCAGCAAATCTTTTTGGTCTGCGGGAGTTTGGAAATATTTATACCCGTATCATGAACCCCACCACCGATGTTTTTGAGCAAAGGATCGCGGCGCTCGAAGGTGGTGTGGCTGCCCTGGCCACCGCATCAGGACAGGCTGCCCAGTTCCTGGCGCTGAACAACATCCTGCAGGCAGGGGATAATTTCATCACAACCCCATACCTCTACGGCGGTACATACAATCAGTTTAAAGTAGCGTTTAAACGCCTCGGTATAGATGCACGCTTTGCAAAAGGCGATGACGTCGAAAGTTTTGTTCCCCTGATCGACAAAAACACAAAAGCGATTTACCTGGAAACTATAGGTAACCCTCGTCTCAATATTCCCGATTTTGAAAAATTTGCTGCCCTGGCAAAAGAGTATGACCTGCCCCTGGTTGTTGACAACACCTTTGCCGGTGCGGGATACCTTTTTCGCCCAATCGAGTACGGCGCAAACGTTGTTGTTCAGTCAGCTACTAAATGGATCGGCGGTCATGGTACCAGCATTGGCGGCGTGATCGTTGACGGCGGTAACTACAATTGGAGTAATGGAAAGTTCCCTCAGTTTACTGAGCCTTCCGAAGGATATCATGGTCTAAAATTCTGGGATGTTTTCGGTGAAGGCAACCCGCTTGGTCTACCAAACATCGCTTTTGCCATTCGCGCACGTGTGGAAGGGCTTCGCGACCTGGGACCTTCTATGAGTCCGTTTAATTCATTCCTGTTGTTGCAGGGGCTGGAAACTTTGTCTCTGCGTCTCGACCGCCATGTACAAAACGCGCTGGCCCTGGCACAATGGTTGGAAGAGCACCCATCTGTTGAATATGTTCAATACCCCGGTTTGAAAAGCAGCCCATACAATGCGCTGGCAAAAATATATCTGAAACGCGGTTTTGGTGGCATCCTGAACTTTGGAATCAAAGGCGGCCTGGAAAGCGGTCGTAAGTTCATCGATTCACTCCAGCTCACCAGCCACCTGGCAAATGTAGGTGATGCCAAGACTCTTGCTATTCACCCTGCATCAACAACCCACGAGCAACTGGGAGAGGCTGAACAAAAAGCCGCTGGCGTTGAACCCAACCTTGTTCGTATCAGCGCAGGCCTGGAGCATATTGATGATATAAAAGCAGATTTCGAACAGGCATTTAAAAAAGTTTTTGCCAAAGAATTAGTCGCATAAGATGACCACAACCTTTCAATACGATCGCCCATTTATTCTTGAGTCAGGGATAACCCTTCCGGGTTATCACCTGGCTTATACTACCCACGGAACACTGAATGCTGAAAAAACAAATGTGATATGGATCTTCCATGCACTTACTGCCAACAGTAATCCGCTGGAATGGTGGCCGGGACTGGTAGGAGATGGTAAATATTTTGATCCCGCGAAGTATTTTATCATCTGTGTCAACAAACCTGGTAGCCCTTACGGTAGCATTAGTCCTTTAAGTATTAACCCCGCCAGTTCGCAGCCCTGGTACCACGATTTTCCTGTGTTTACCATCAGGGATATGATAAGGACGTACCAGCATTTGAAGAATCATCTAGGCATCCAAAAAGTTCATGCCGCCCTCGGTGGCAGCACCGGTGGTATGCAATTGCTGGAATGGGCGATTGAAGAGCCCGAACTCTTTGAACATATTGTACCCATTGCTACAAATGCGAGGCTGTCGCCCTGGGCTATTGCTTTCAATGCCTCACAACGGATGGCCATTGAAGCCGACACAAGCTGGCTGGAACAAAGACCAGATGCGGGACAAAAAGGCCTGGCCGCGGCCAGATCGATAGCGTTGTTGTCCTATCGTCACTACAACGGCTATGATATAACACAGGCAAGAGACAAGGCTTTTGTCGCGCTTACAAATAATGTTGCCTTTGCCGCGGATAATTACCAGCGCTACCAGGGCATAAAGCTGGTGAACCGTTTTAATGCGATTTGCTATTACCGCTTAAGCCAGAGCATGGACAGTCACGACGTGGGGAGAAACCGTGGTGGTGTGCGGAAAGCCCTGCAAAGGATTAGTGCCAAAACCCTTGTGATAGGAATTAAATCTGATGTGCTCTACCCCATTGCAGAACAGGAATACCTGCAAGATGCAATTCCCGGTGCCAGTTTATTAAGTATTGCCAGTGATTTTGGTCACGACGGTTTCTTGCTGGAGTATGAAAAAATTGAAACAGCGCTAAGAAAATTTATTGAAGATAAATCGTCTCATCATTTAAAAGTAGTTAACGAATAAACATGGATACCCATAAGGAACTCACGATCGGCTTATTTGGATTTGGCGTAGTAGGTGAAGGCTTGTACAGAGTGCTTCAACAAACCCCCTCCCTGAAAGCACAGTTAAAAAAAGTTTGTATTAAAAATCCTGGCAAAAAAAGAAATGCTCCAGCGAGTCTTTTTACAACAGATAAAAATGAATTACTGAACGATCCCACGATCAATGTCATTGTAGAAGTAATTGATGATGCAGATGCTGCTTTCGATATTGTGTCAACAGCATTGAAAAACGGGAAAGACGTTGTTAGTGCCAGCAAAAAAATGATTGCAGAACACCTGCCCGCATTACTCGAACTACAACAGGAAACAGGACACTCACTGTTGTATGAGTCAGCAGCATGCGCTTCCATTCCCGTGATCCGGAACCTGGAAGAGTATTATGACAATGATCTGCTCCATTCTATAAAAGCGATTGTAAACGGTTCCACCAACTTTATCCTCACCAAAATATTTGAAGAAGGGCTCGATTTCAAACAGGCCCTGGTCCTTGCGCAGCAACTGGGTTTTGCCGAAAGCAATCCCAAACTCGATGTGGAAGGTTATGATGCGGTAAACAAATGGACGTTTTTACTCACCCATGCTTATGGTATAATAGAATCGCCCGACAATATTTTGTTCAACGGTATACAGAATATCCAGGCGGGCGACGCTCGTGTAGCGCGTGAAAAGAACCACCAGATAAAGCTGGTCGCACAGGCACAAAAGCTACAGGACGGAAAAGTGGCCGCGTTTGTACTACCGCAGTTTGTAAAACAGGATGATCATCTTTCTTTTGTCAAAAATGAATACAATGGCGTGGTGATCGAAAGTGGTTTTGCTGACAAGCAGTTCTTTTATGGTAAAGGTGCAGGGAGTTTCCCAACCGCCTCTGCCGTATTGAGTGATATCTCCGCTTTACGATACCAATATAAGTATGAGTACAAAAAATTGTATCACCATAAGCCGCTGGAGTTAAGCCAGGATGTATTTCTGAGGGTGTATGTCAGTTTCGACGATCTCCAGTTTGTTCCCCGCGACCGGTTTGAATGGCTGGAAGAATGGCATGCGCAGGAGGAAAGGAAATACCTCGTAGGCGTAATATCCTTCCGCGAACTGTTCGGCAACACCTGGTGGAAAGAAAACAATACTTCCCTGATCCTTACACCCGACCCGGTGATCGAAGATGTTGAATTGAGAAAATTGAAGAAGAAAAGTCTGGAGCTCGCTGGATTATTTTAGCTGCTTAAATTGAGAGTTGAATATGGTGAAGGCCCGGGGGCATTATTGTTATACTTGTGCACTGTCATCCCCTTTTTGGCTTGCTTTTTTAAACAAGCCAAAAACCAATGCACCCAAGATAGCAAAATAGATAGTGCTCCGGTAAGGATTGGATGTTATAGCACAACTACCAGATAAACATCCTATATATTTCCAATAAACAAAACCTGCCAGTGCCCCGGCAATAGCTCCAATTCCATAAAGTCTATTACTTATTATCCAACTTTTCATTACTTACTCTTTTTGACTTTTTATCAGGTGTCGCATTGATAGAGCAGCCATTTGGTCCACAGCAACCGAAATTGAAAACCGCCATTCCCCCAAATAAAGCACCTATAAAAATTGTTGCAAGGTCGGCTTGAATGATACCTGGGATTAATATTGCCAGGCCGAGTGCAAATCGAAACCATCGGACCGTGTTCCAGTTTTTTATTACTCCTTTCATCTCCGTTCAAGTTGTTTATTAAGGATAGTCCAGGCGCCACCGTTATACACTTCGATGCCTGTTGCGGAAAGTATAGATTTTGCCATACCACTCCGGGCGCCGCTACGACAAACAGTAATAATTGGCCTGTTTAGATCCTTTAATTTACCAGCTGCCTTATTAATCGCATCCAATGGGATGTTCTTTGAACCGTGTATATGTCCTGAATCAAACTCATTTTTAGTTCTTACATCGATTATCAACGCTCCATCATTAACCATCCTGGTTAAATCTGTTTTCGGCCGGAATAGCCTCTTAAGAAAATTTTTCATGCTCTTTTAAATTTTATCGTTGTTAATACATCTTCGATTCCCCCACCATTCACCACATTAACAAATCCGTGTTGCTTCAGTATAGACACTGCAATACCGCTTCTGTTGCCGCTTTGGCAATAAGCCAGGATTGGCCCAGGCAACTCTCTTAAATCTCCAATTCGTCGGGCCAACTGATCTAACGGAATATTGATGGCCCCAGGAACATGCTGAATGTTAAATTCCCCCGGTGTTCTTACATCGATTATGGATGCATATTGATCTTTTTTCATGTTTTTAATTTATTCATGCAATTTGCTCAATCCAACCCTACTGATGGGTGACAAAAGTTACACAGCAGCAAGTTTTTTAAACCTCCGTGTATTCGTGATACCCTTCTTATCCTATGTGACTAAAAAGAGGACACGGAATGCACGGAGGAAACACGGAGAACACAGAGTATTGAATTTACAAATGTTCACTATGGAACCTAAACCTCTCTGTCTTTCGTGTTACCCTTCGTGGCTTCCGTGATCAAAAATGTTTTAAATAATTATTACATAAACCTTGAAGAAAGCAAATCCTTCATCCAGCAATTAATTTCCCAGAGGTCTGCAACGGGTTTATTGTCGTGAGGTGTGTAGATCATATAAGGCTGGGGCCCAAACTCCGGAGTGATCGTGCATTCATCAACGCCCTTTTCCCGTAGATGCTCTATCCAATTGTCCCAGCATTTTAAATGATGTTGAAGAGCGATGGCGTTTTCGGGTGTACGCGGATCGGTATACGTCGGGAAGACATCCCGCCGATGGCGGGAGAACCTGCGACCCCCTGGTCCCAAACCAGGTGCCCCGTGCGCGGCATAGGACCATCGAAAACGATGCGT
>JAEZRB010000338.1 GCA_023412975.1 Bacteroidota bacterium
CGATAACTGATTTATGAAGAAATCATTTATTAATCGTAGTCGCTCACTAGTTTGACCGCTTTCGAACAGGCGCATCGCGAGTTCATTCCATTTGTTGCAGGCAGCATCTGCGATACCCACCATTTGATTCTGCAGGTTGGCAACCGGGAACTTATCAAAATGGTTGATACCCGCAGGTAGAAACCGGACGCCGATATAAGAGGCTGAATTGAACACCGGGATTTCTAGCGCGTGCTCGGTAACACCAGCAACAATAATACCCTGGAAAGACTGGCAATCGACGATCAGGTCGAGACAACCGTCGGAAACGACCCTATAAAAGTAAAGTTGATCTAATGGTTTCTGTGTTTTTAGTTCCCAAATGCAATGCACAAAAGGTTGTAGGATCGGCGCAGGCAAATATTCTTTGTAATATAGACTGCCCCTGCCGCTTTTGTTTTCTGCGGGTTGGAGTGGTTGGTAAAGATTTCTGATAAAACCTGTGTCGGTCATGAACTATAAAGGTAACAAAATACAGGCAGGGGGTGGGAGGTAGTAATTCACATAAAGTATGCAGTTAGTGGTTATTTTTGGCAATTAATAAATACTAATGTCTTCAACATTTGAATACGGGATTGGAAAGCTTAACAGTTCGACCGCCCTTGCCATCGCTTCGGGAAAATGCAAAGGAATTTTAAGTAAAGAGGCTGTTGGGAAAATAAAGAGCAGCCAGGAACAGGTGCAAAAGATCGTTGCAGATAATAAAACGGTGTACGGGATTAACACAGGTTTTGGAATTTTGGCCAATACCTCTATATCTGAGGAAGACACTGCTACCCTGCAATACAAGATCCTTCAAAGCCATAGTGTCGGGGTAGGGCAGGTGATACCAGAAGAAATTGCAAAGCTGATGCTGATCACAAAACTGCATGCATTGTCGCAGGGCTTTTCAGGTGTGCAGCTTGAAACACTGGAACGTATCATCTGGCACGTAGAAAATGATGCCATACCTGTGGTGCCTGAGAAAGGCAGCGTAGGGGCAAGCGGCGACCTTGCACCGCTAGCGCACTTGTTTCTTCCACTGATCGGCCTTGGTGAAGTTTTTTATAAAGGGGAACGGATAAAATCGCAGGAACTGTTTTCTAAAGTAGGGCTGGCTCCCATAAAACTGGGCCCCAAAGAAGGACTCGCCCTGATCAATGGAACACAGTTTATCCTCGCTTTTGCCGTAAAAGCCGTGCAGCGTATGCATAACTGTCTTGACGCTGCTGATATCATTGGGGCCATGAGCCTCGAGGCCCTCACGGGCACCAAAGCGCCATTTGATGAACGCCTGCATGAGCTTCGGCCATTTGAGGGAAATAAGCTTGTCGCAAAACGTTTGCGTATCCTGTTGCACAACTCAGCAATAATGCAAAGTCATATCGATTGCGGACGGGTGCAGGATCCTTATTCGCTGCGTTGCATGCCACAGGTACACGGCGCTTCGCGTAATGCCTGGCTGCACCTGAAAGAGCTTACCGAAATCGAGTTGAATGCCGTGACGGATAACCCGATTATTTTTTCCGCGGAAGATACCATCAGCGGTGGCAACTTTCATGGTCAGCCACTTGCCCTGCCACTGGATTATGCCTGTTTTGCGGCTGCGGAGATTGGAAATATTTCGGATCGACGTTGTTACCTGTTGCTGGAGGGGAAGTGGGGGTTGCCGATGTTGTTGATGAATAATGTAGGCCTGAACAGCGGGGTTATGATCCCCCAGTACACTACGGCTGCTCTTGTTACCGAAAATAAAACCTTGTGCTTTCCTGCCAGCGCTGATAGTATACCCACTTCATTAGGGCAGGAAGATCATGTGAGTATGGGTAGTATTAGCGGGCGCAAACTGGAAAAAGTTCTCGACAACCTCGAATTCATACTTGCAATCGAACTATTAAGTGCCGCGCAGGCTATCGAATTCCGCCGGCCCTATAAAAGCAGCGAATTGCTCGAGTTTGCCCACGATTATGTCAGGCGGTTTGTTGGCTTTGCAGAAGAGGACCGGATCTTCGCCGACGATATCAACAAAATAAAAAGCATCATCAGCGATTTCAGTTTTGTTGGAAAACTCGACGAATTCGCTGCTTCCAAAAATTTCAAACTGACACCGATGACACCGTGGACCTTTTAGGGCCTCACCCCCGACCCCTGAATACCTTGCTTCTAACGATCCAGTATCAAGTATCCCTCCTTCGGCTAACGCTTCGGCGGGCAGGCCAATTCACCATCAACGATCCAGTATCCAGTATCCAGTATCCAGTATCCAATATCCAGTATCCAGTATCCCACCTTCGCTATAGTTCAATTTGTTAAATTCCTCCCACCTCTATCGCTTTAGGAATCTTTTTAAACTTGCTTCTCTACTTTTAGTCTGTAATTAAAACCGGAATATATGAGATCAATAATTCTACGTTCCCTTGGCTTTGCAGCCATCGCCCTCTTCCTTGTACAGGATGCCAGCGCGCAGCGCGGGAGGTATTACAGGCACCATGGATACGGCCCATATCGGGGACAGCGTGTCGTCCATATCGCTGGTCCGCGCATCATCGTTCCTTATCGGGGTATCAGTTTTCATTACTCCAATGGTTATTACTACCGTCCTTATGGCGGATATTTTCGTGTGGTGGCGCCGCCCATTGGCATACACATCAATATCCTGCCCAGGGGATATCGCAGGATATATGTGAGGGATATGCCATATTACTATTATGGCGGCACTTACTATCGCGCTGATGCCAATGGAAATCGTTACGAGGTGGTGGATGCTCCGCTCGGAGCTTCTGTGCCTGAGTTGCCAAATGGCGCCAAGGTGGTAGTTATCAATGATCAGAAATATTTTGAACTGGATGGCACCTACTATAAGGAAGACATAAAGGACAATGATGAGATATGGTATACCGTTGTTGGTAAAGATGGAAAGCTCAATACCGACGAAGAGTATGTGGATGATGGTCCTTATATCGGCGATATCGTTGATCAGCTGCCGGAGAACAGCAAACATGTTGTGGTAAATGGTAATAAGTATTATGTTTCACCAGACGATATATACTACGAGGAATTTATTTCGGATGGTAAGACCAGGTACAAAGTAGTCGGTAAATAGTCTTTTGCTTTATTTATGAATATTTCAATGTCCCCGTCAGTTATGACGGGGATTTTTTGATACATACGTGTCGATTTATTTCCGGATTAGGGAGTTGCTGAGCCGGATACAATCTGGCACCATTATGGTGCTGATATTTAAAGCTTTTTTAAATCGTAACCACACCCCGTACATCAAACCATGTCATACCAGGGTCCCATTGTTGTGATCGAGAATGATAAAGACGACCAGGAAATCTTCAGGGACGCCGTCAATGACCTGGGTGTCACCAATTCCCTGCTTTTTTTCGAGAGGGGTAGTGACGCATACCATTATCTTCTGGAGTCAACAGACAAACCACTTGTGATCATTAGCGATATCAATTTACCGGGTCAGGGTGGGGTAGAGCTTAAGCGGCAGATTGATGAAGAACCTTATTTAAGGGAGAAAAGTATCCCTTTTATTTTCCTGTCAACATTTATTGATAAGCGAATTGTAGCCATCGCTTATAGAGAACTTACCATACAGGGATTTTTTCGCAAGAGTAGTAATTACAACGAGTATCGAAATGTAATCAAGATGATCATCGAGTATTGGAAAGTATGCCAGCATCCCAATTCCTTTCCCTGAACCCGGTTAAGACGAAAATCTTCATCTTTGCGGAAACCCTAATTACTTGCCATGGTTCAAACGTCTTATGACCCCATCAAATACAAGACTCCAACAGGGAGCGAATTGAAATGTAAAGGCTGGATCCAGGAAGCCGCTCTGCGAATGCTCTTGAACAACCTAAACCCGGAAGTGGCCGAGCGACCCGACGACCTGATCGTGTACGGGGGCAGGGGAAAAGCTGCCAGGGATTTTAAAGCGCTTGATACGATCATACAATCATTGAAAGTGTTGGAAAATGACGAGTCACTATTGATTCAAAGCGGTAAACCTGTTGGTATTCTTAAAACACATAAAGATGCACCACGTGTGCTGATCAGCAATTCACAATTGGTACCCAATTGGGCAAACTGGAAGCACTTTGACGAACTGGATCAAAAAGGCCTGATAATGTATGGACAGATGACGGCCGGCTCCTGGATCTATATCGGCA
>JAEZRB010000342.1 GCA_023412975.1 Bacteroidota bacterium
GGCCAGGAACGTGGAGCAGTTGGAAGGTGAGGCGGCAGCCAAAACGGAATAAGAAATGAAGGAGAATAATGAACAGCCCTTGCATACCAAAAAACCTGAAGCAGGTGGCGGTTTGCGTGTGATCATAGCAGGTGGTGGAACGGGTGGTCATATTTTCCCGGCAATTGCGATTGCTAATGCTTTAAAAAGGAATGACGAAAGGACGGAAATACTTTTTGTTGGAGCTAAAGGAAAAATGGAAATGGAGAAAGTCCCGCAGGCAGGCTATCGGATCGAAGGCCTCGACATCGCGGGTTTCAACCGTAGTTCTTTGATAAAAAATATTGGATTGCCATTTAAACTGATAAAAAGTTTCTTCCAGGTCAGGAAGATCATTAGCCAGTTTAAACCATCCGCGGTGGTTGGTGTGGGAGGCTACTCAAGTTTCCCTGTACTAAGACTGGCGCAGGCAAGAGGGATCCCCAGTTTTATACATGAGTCCAACTCGTTTGCCGGTAAATCCAATATACTGCTGGGCAGGAAGGCGACAAAGATTTTTACAGGCACACCAGGGATGGAAAAATTTTTTCCAAATGATAAGATCCTGGTCACCGGAAACCCTGTACGTGCTTCAATCGTTGAGGCGAAGATTACGCGCCAGGATGGAATTAAACACTTTTCATTGGATGAAAACCGAAAAACGGTGTTGGTGATTGGTGGTAGCCTGGGTGCGAAATCGATCAACGAAGCGATCAGTAAAGACCTCGACCTGTTGATCGGGGAGAACCTGCAACTGATCTGGCAAACTGGAAAACCTTATGCTGCGAAAGCAAAAGAACATACAGCTGGAAAGACTTCTGTTTGGGTAAATGATTTTATCACGCAAATGGAATTCGCTTATGCTGCAGCCGACATTGTAGTAGCCCGTGCCGGCGCTATGACCCTGGCTGAATTATGTGTCGTTAAAAAGCCCGTTTTATTTGTACCCTATCCATTTGCTGCCGAAGATCACCAAACCGTCAATGCAAAACAGCTGGTCGACAGCAACGCAGCATTGATGATCAAAGATGCTGAGGCGTCGGAAAAATTGGTGCCGATGACCATCCAGCTGGCCAGGGATGAAGAACGCCAGCTGGAATTGAAGAGAAATATTTCCGCTCTGGCTATTACCAATGCCGACGAGGTGATAGCCCTGGAAATATTGAAACTGGTAAAGAATGAGTAGAAGTAATAATACTGTCCTTATGAATACTCCCTTTTTGGGAGGCGAACAGATCCGTGAAGTGTATTTTATAGGAATTGGTGGAATCGGGATGAGCGCAGTAGCCAGGTACTTTCATTCGAAAGGAATAAAAGTGAGTGGTTACGATAAAACGCCGACGGTATTGACAAGCACCCTGGAAAAAATGGGTATTGAAATTCATTACACGGAGGATATTGACCAGGTACCAAAAGATGTGCAGCTGGTTGTTTATACCCCTGCAGTGCCCGGCGATCACCAGGAGTTGAGATACTACCAGCAGCAGGGATACAAAGTGGTGAAGCGAAGCGATGTGCTGCAAATGATCTCTGAAAGTTCTTTTAATATATGTATAGCAGGTACGCATGGCAAGACCACTATCACAACCATGGTAGCGCACCTGCTCCGGGATACCGGTTACGGCTGCAATGCTTTCTTAGGAGGTATTTCGGTCAATTACGGAACTAATTTCTGGAGCGACCCGCGAAATGTATGCGTGATCGAAGCCGATGAGTATGACCGCAGTTTTCTCAAACTGAGTCCTGATATCGCGATCATTTCAGCAATGGATGCAGACCACCTCGATATATACGGCACTGCCGAAGCTGTCGAGCAGGCTTTTATCGATTTCAGCAAAAAGTTAAAAGCTGGTGGTTTACTACTTAGACAGTTTGGTCTGAAACGCGGAAAGCAACTAAGCGCCGACCGGCATTGTACCTATAGTTTGCAAAACGATGCTGCAGATGTGTATGCATCGAATATCAGGATGATGGATGGAAGCTATGAGTTTGATGTGACGGTATCGGCAAGCGTTACGGGAGATGAGGCGAGGAAGATTGAAAGTGTGGTGTTGAATATGGGCGGCATGCACAATGTCGAAAATGTTGTGGCTGCGATCGCCGCCGCCAGTTCTTTGGGAATAGAAGGCGAAAAGATAAAATCCGCTGTGGGCTCGTTTCGCGGTGTAAAGCGAAGGTTTGAGTATGTGATAAAATCCAGGGACCTGGTATATGTAGACGATTACGCACATCACCCCGAGGAACTGAGAGCCCTGATCAACGGTGCCCGTACATTATTTCAGCAGCGAAAGTGTACAGTGATCTTTCAGCCACATCTCTACACAAGGACAAGAGATTTTGCTGATGGATTTGCAGAAGTGCTGGATATGGCTGATGAGGTGATCTTGTTACCCATCTATCCCGCGAGGGAACTGCCGATAGAAGGAGTAAGCAGCCAGATGATCATTGATAAAATGAAAAGAGTGAACAGGTCGGTTAAGGCAAAGGATGAGTTGATCAGCTGGATAGCAACTGACTATAAAAAAAATATCAATAAGGATTTCGGCAACCTGCTAATCACGGCAGGTGCCGGAGATATTGATACGTTAGTGAAAAAGATCAGGAGCGAGTTGAATTAAAAAATAATAAAAACGAACAAAGCAAACCGTATCGTGAATACCAGGAAGACCATACGAAAAATTTTGTTTGTTGCCATGTGGATGGTGATCGGGGGAGGTATGCTCGTGCTGTTGATCGCTGCTATGGGAAAGCAGAAAAGCAATATCTGCAATGATGTTGTGATCACGATCAAAGGTGTGGCGGATGATAAGTGTTTCCTTAGCAAGGCTGATATTATCCAACTGCTGAGAACGGCAACAAATGGAAATATTAAAGGCCAGCCAAAATCGGAGTTCAATCTTCTTGAAATGGAAGCATTGCTGGAGCAAAATATGTGGGTAAAGGACGCTCAATTATATTTTGATAGTAAGGATATGTTACACGTGACGGTTTCGGAGAGAGAACCAGTGGCCAGGATTTTCACCAACAAGGGTAAGACCTTTTACATCGATGACGAAGAGAAGGGTATCCCGCTTTCTGAAAATCTAAGTACAAAAGTCCCTGTGTTTACCGGGGTCCCTGATAAAGAGGATCGCAGAAAAAGGGATAGCCTGTTATTGCGCGACATAAAGGAAACGGCAAAATTTATCAGCAGCCATCCTTTTTGGCAATCGCAGGTGGCACAGGTGGACCTGGTTCGCCCGCATCCTGAAGGCGACTATGAATTTGAAATGATACCCGTTGTCGGAAATCATGTGGTGAAATTGGGAAGTGGTTCTGATATAGACAGGAAGTTCAACCGCTTATTTATTTTCTATAAGGAAATATTAAGCCGTACGGGTTTTGAAAAATACAAAACGATCGATGTCCGTTTTGCGGGACAGGTTATTGGCGCGAAGGATGGTAAATCGAAATAGGATAACCCGGGTAACGGGTTTTGTGAAATGATCAGGAATTAAACGCTTTGGATAAAACAACAACTAAAATCAACTAACATGAATCACGAACAACCCATTATTGTAGGTCTGGACATTGGGACAACCAAGATCGCAGTAATCGCCGGGCGGAAGAATGAGTTCGGTAAACTGGAGATACTTGGATTTGGTAAGTCCAATTCAAATGGTGTAAAGCACGGGCAGGTGCTGAATATCGATGAAACCATCAAGGCTATCAGGACCGCGCTGGACAATTGCTTTGCCTCCAATCCTAATCTTGAAATCAACGATGTCTATGTTGGCATCGCCGGTCACCATATCAAAAGCCTGCAAACCCGCGGCGATATCGTGCGCCAGGCAAATGATGAAGAGATCTCACAACGCGAGATTGACCAGTTGATCAGCGATCAGTATAAAACTTATATTCCTGCCGGTGACCAGATCATTGATGTGATCCCCCAGGAATTTACCGTCGATAATTTTCAGAATATACCCAACCCCATTGGTTATGGTGGTGTAAAAGTGGGCGCCAACTTTCATATCATCACCGGTGATAAAAACGCGATCCGTAATATAAACCGCAGTGTTGAAAAAGCCGGACTGCGCACCAAGGACCTGGTACTACAGCCACTGGCTTCCTCATCAGCGGTTATGGGCCAGGAAGATCTTGAGGCGGGAGTAGCGATCGTAGACATCGGTGGCGGTACTACCGACCTGGCAGTTTTTTATGAGGGAATTCTGAAACATACTGCCGTGATCCCATTTGCCGGTGAGAATATTACCAATGATATCAAAACCGGCCTCGGTGTTTTAAAAACACAGGCGGAACAAATGAAGGTTCAGTTCGGAAGCGCGCTGGCCAACGAAGCGAAGGGAAATGCCTATATCACCATTCCCGGATTGCGCGGCATGCCAGCAAAGGAGATCAGCGTCAAAGGTCTCGCCAATATCATTCAGGCCAGGATGAGTGAGATCATGGACTTCGTGACTTATCATTTGAAGCAGGTGGGTCTTGATAACAAAGCGTTGAATGGCGGTGTGGTACTAACAGGGGGCGGATCACAATTGAAACATTTAATTCAACTCACAGAATACACCACGGGCTTGCCCGCCAGGATTGGTTTACCAACCGAGCACCTGGCTGCCGGTCATATTGAAGAGCTAGCCAAACCAACTTATTCCACCTGTATCGGACTTATCCTAAAAGGATATGATGACTATGAACACAATCGCAAGAATTTTGAAAGGGAATTCAAAAAGGTGGATGTACCCGAGGGTTTGAAGAAAGCTATCGCCAGGGAAGAGGAGGAGATTGAAGTGCCTGAAGTAAGCGCTGAAAAAGTAAAGCAACGCAGGGGGCTCAACAATTTCTGGGGAAAGTTCAAGGATGGTATTATCGATCTTTTCAAAGAAGAAGAGGATAAGCACTTATAGATATTATTTTAATTAAGCTCTTTACAACTAAACTAAAAACTCAACGGGACAGAAATGGAACGTTGAAAAACAACTAACCCCATTTTAAACAGCCCTAACCCCATTTCCTATGATTAAAGTGAGTGTGGGCTAAAACCAGACAATTATGATACATTTTGATTTGCCTAAGGAAAAATCATCCATCATCAAAGTGATTGGTGTTGGCGGCGGCGGTGGCAATGCAGTGAACCACATGTTTAGCCAGGATATTGAAGGTGTCAATTTTATTATCTGTAATACCGATGCACAGGCTCTTGCCAACAGTGGTATACCCAATCGCGTGCAACTCGGTCCCCATCTCACACAGGGTTTGGGCGCCGGCGCCAACCCCGAAATTGGAAGACAGGCAACTGAAGAGTCCCTTGAAGAAATTAAGCGTATCCTGGAAGTAAATACAAAGATGGCTTTTATCACTGCCGGTATGGGTGGTGGCACAGGCACCGGCGGTGCGCCTATCATTGCCAAAATTTGCAAGGATCTTGGTATCCTCACCGTTGGTATCGTTACGACACCATTTGCTTATGAAGGAAAGAAAAGACAATTGCAGGCGGAAGAAGGTATCAAAACTTTGAAAGGATATGTTGACACCCTCCTTGTGATCAGCAACGACAAACTGCGTCACCAGTTTGGTAACCTGAAAATGAGAGACGCGTTTGCCAAAGCAGATAACGTTTTGGCAACAGCTGCAAAATGTATTACTGATGTAATTAATAGTACTGGTCAGATCAATGTTGACTTTGCTGATGTGTGCACCGTGATGCGTAATGGTGGGGTAGCAATCCTTGGTAGCTCTGCTGTTTCAGGCGAAGGCCGCGCATACAAAGCGATCGAAGAAGCATTGAACTCACCATTACTGAATGATAACGAGATCAGTGGTGCTAAATGGATCCTCATTAATATCAATTCTGCTGAAGGTGAACACGAGTTTACCATGGACGAAGTCGAGATCATTCAAAACCACCTCGTATCACAGGCAGGGGAGGGTACCGATGTGATCATGGGTCTTGGTTATGACAATTCCCTGGATGATAAACTTGGAATCACCCTGATCGCAACAGGTTTCCAGCACAAAGATCCGATTACAAAACAGGAATCTCAAAAACCGGAGGCGACGAATAAAGAGGAAAAAATAGTCATGGTCCTGGGACAAACTGAGGAAGCCGAAGCAAAAGCTGAAGACAAAATTCAAGTTGAAATAAAAGAAGATCTGCTTGCTCCAAAACTGGTTGATGAACCCGTACCTGATGTGCCGATGCCAGGACTTTTGGACATGGTAGAAACAGAATATATAAAGGAAGAAGAGCCGCTTGTGCTGCTACATTTACATACTGACGAAAAATTACCAGGTAAAAACACGGTGAATTCTGGTAAAAATACTGTTGGAAAAATGTTAACGCCGGATGTCAAAGAAGGCATATATTCGAGTTCCGAATCAACTCCTATATCCCTCAGCGAACCGCGCACCTTATCCACCGATTCAACAACACAAGTAAGTAAAGATAGTACTAGTACCAGCAGCCCGATGCCTGCAGCTCCGGGAGGCTATCAACTGGCCAGGCCATCCAATATCTACGCAGAGCCGGGTACAGAGGCCGATGCCTCAATGCCTTCTGCTGAGAAGCCGGTCTCCACTCCTGTTGCCGCAAACCCGTTGGACGAACCCATCGATATGCAAATGCAACTTGTGGAAAAAGACATTCCAGCGGCGGATATGCCGTTAGCCCACCATGCTCAAGCACCTTTGTATCCCGAGGTTGAGGATTCTGCTCTGCAGGACGAAAGCTCGGAGCAAAAACGTAGGGCAGCCGAACGACTGCACAAGTTGCGCAACTTGTCGTTCAATGTCAATTCGGCGGACCCGAATAATGAGTTTGAAACCGTGCCGGCCTATATCCGCCGCAATATGGAACTGTATAACAGCAATTCGCATATTGAAAGTTTTTATAGCAACTACGAGGTCAAGTCTGACCAAAATAACCAGGCACAAATCAGCACGATTAATACATTTTTAGACGGGAAAAAACCCGACTGATATCTTTCGGCACAATACCCTATTGGAAGCTGAGTCGAAGGACGCTCCCATTCGCCATGACAAAAATGGCCGAGTTTTTAGTTGTTCCCCGGTGTTTTTTTGCACCGGGGTTTTTTATTGGGAGAATTTATCAATGTGTGGCCATCTTTATTTCCGCTTCTTTCCCATAACGTATCACGATTTCGGGAATCGCTTTGATATCTTCTATGGATGTCCGGAAATTAACGATACAACTGCGTAACAGGTATTTTCCTTCCAGGAGGGTGTTGCTGACAAATAACTCACCACCGCGCTGTAGCAGGTTGAGCAGGTTTGAATTTAATTGATTCAGGTATTCTTCTTTTTGCAATACATCTCCTGGTATTTCATCAGGAACATACCTAAATGTTGTAATACTTAAATCACCGGGGAATGATTCCAGGTTTTTATGGTTGCTCAATTCCTGGTAGAGTTGCTGTGCAAGTGAAATGTCATCGCGTATCATACTCTTTATTCCATTGGCTCCTGCCTGTTGCATCACCATCCACACTTTTAATGCGCGAAATCCTCTTGAGTTCTGCGGTCCCCATTCATAAAAGTTGACCGGTGTTTCATCGCCAACTTTATCAAACTGGTAGTATGTCGGATGAAATGAAAATGCATCTGCCAGTAAGTTGGGGTCACGAACCAGCAAACAACCTGCTTCGAGCGGACAATACAACCATTTATGCGGATCGATGGCGATGGAATCCGCCTGCTCCAGTCCTGAAAATTTTTCGTTTAACTCGGGCAATGAAGCTGCCAGTCCTCCATAAGCGCCATCAATATGGAACCAGGTTTTATGTTTTTGACAAACCTGTGCTATTTCCGCCAGCGGGTCAACCGTTCCAAAACCTACACTACCGGCTGTACCCACGACTGCCAGCGGAATCATTCCATTTGATTTGTCCAATGCCAGTTGTTTATCGAGTGCTGCAGCATCCATCCTTAAATCCTGGTCAGCCGGTATCCATCGTATAGCCTGCAAACCCAAGCCAAGCAGGTCCGCAGTTTTTTGCAACCAGGTATGCACCTGGGAGGTGGCATACAATGTAAATTTCAATCCCTGTTCACCAAGACCTTTTTCACGAATGTCCCAATTCGCCATATTTTTTCGTGCCGCCCAAAGCGCGGCGATATTTGCCATATTACCACCACTCACTAGTATACCTCCGGCATTCCTGCGATAACCGATCAGTTCAGATAACCAGCGGATACACTGCAATTCAATTTCAGTGGCTATTGGTGAAAGAATAAACGCGCCACAGTTGGGATTTGTAAGCGATGCAATAAAATCGGCCATCGCACCGAGCGGCGCGGGTGAAGAAGTGATATATCCCATGAAACGGGGATGGCCATTGAACAAGGAGTTGTTTGTAAGCAGGGAAATCGTTTGCTGCACAAGCCAGGCCGGATCGAGTCCATCTTCCGGTAATTGATTCTCGGCACCGATCATTTTTCTGACAGATGATGGTGTGACGCCTTTGGTTACTTTACCTGCGGGTAATTTATCAATAAAGTGGGCGAGTTCGTCGATCATCGCATGACCCACGCGACGAAATGCTTCGGCTGGCATATCCACGATCGCCTGCCGGTTTACAGTAGGAAAGGTTTGCATAAATAAAAAATTGGGGCAAGAAGATACGAAAACATGCGGGGCTTCGCTCAAAAAAGTAACCGATAATATTTAAACGCTCGGTTATTCGATCACCCGTTTTTCCACCCCTTCATTGGTAATGACGACTGGTTTGATAAACCCCTTGTCATCAAAATACATCCTGTCAATACAGGTAACCCTGGAATTACCATCAGTTTCGGTGAGTGGGCGGCGGTGATAAACAATATACCATTCATCTTTTCCGGGAATCTGGATTACGGAATGATGGCCGGCACCGGTAGCAATGTTGGGATCCTGTTTTAATATTTTATCAACCCGCTCGAATGGTCCAAATGGTGAGTCGGCAATCGCATAGGCAACGCTATAGTTGGGACCGGTCCAGCCGCCTTCCGACCACATGAAATAATATTTTCCATTACGAATAAACATAAACGGCCCTTCAACATAACCTTCCGGTGTGATCTCTTTGAAAATCTCTCCGTCTTTGAAAGGCTCAAAACCCGTAAAGTCACGGTTGAGTTTGGCAATATTGCAATGACGCCATCCGCCATAGATCAGGTAATGTTGTCCATCACTGTCCCTGAATACAAACTGGTCGATCGGCTGGGCGCCATTGTGAAATTTGTCGATCAGCGGCTTGCCTAAATGATCTTTAAACGGACCTGCAGGATTGTCGGCAACAGCCACACCGATACCGCCATATTCTTTGTCGCTTTGAATATCGTTGGCACCAAAAAACAGGAAATATTTCCCCTGGTTTTTTATGATCGAAGGCGCCCACATCGCACGCCTGGCCCATTTAATAGAGGAAGTGTCGAGTATCCGGGGATGTTTTGCCCAATTCACCAGGTCCGTAGATGAGAATGCATCCATGAAAACTTGTTTGTCGTAGGGAGCTGAGTAAGTAGGATAAATCCAATATTGTTTATCAAAGATGATACCTTCGGGATCGGCATACCAACCCTGAAAAACGGGGTTGCCCGATTTTTGTATGGACTTCGTGTCTGGTGGCTGTGCGCTTACCAATAAACCTGTGAATAGAAGACAGCATAACAGGAGGGTATATCTCATCGCTTTTTATGTCGAATTTACAACATGGATTGGAAGATAATTTCGCTGAACAAATATTAATGATATGGCAACAGTATTGATTACAGGTGGCACAGGTTTGATCGGCAGGGCTGTTACAAATGCTTTACTGGAAAAAAACTATAAGGTTATCATTCTTTCACGTAGCAAAACAATTTCCCCTGATCTGAAAGCCCAGGGCAATATTGATTTTGCAAACTGGGATATTGGTGGCGGAACTATCGATACTGAAGCTATTTTGAAAACAGATTATATCATCCACCTCGCAGGTGCGGGGGTCGCGGATAAACGATGGACAAGGAAAAGAAAAACTGAGATCCGTGATAGCCGGGTAAAGTCGGGCGAACTGCTGGTTAAAGTATTGCGCGAAACAAAACATATGGTCAAAGCCATAGTCAGTGCTTCTGCGATCGGCTGGTATGGTCCAGATCCCGAGATACCCAATCCTAAACCATTTCGTGAGGACGATCCGGCCGATGAAGGATTTCTAGGCCGTACATGCCTGGCATGGGAAAAAAGCCTCGAGCCGGTTGAGAAAATGGGCATTCGTTTGATCAGGTTACGCACCGGCATTGTACTCAGCCCTAATGGCGGTGCATTGAAAGAGTTTGAAAAATCCCTGCGTTTTGGCGTGGCTGCCATACTTGGATCAGGCCGCCAGCGCATCAGCTGGATACATATCGAAGATCTTGTTCGGTTATATACTATGGCCATAGAAAACAACGAGATGCGCGGCTGCTATAATGCCGTAGCTCCTGCACCGGTTTCAAACCGCGAGTTTATGCTTCATCTCGCCCGTATCAGAAAAGGAAACTTCTTCATACCGATATATGTCCCCAGTTTTTTATTGAAGATCGTACTTGGTGAAATGAGTATTGAAGTTTTAAAAAGCGCAACCGTAAGTTGTGATAAAGTGCACGACAGCGGTTTCACATTCTTATACCCCTCACTTGAAGCCGCCTTGAGAAATGCCTAATACAACAAGCCAGGTTTTTAAACCTGGCTTGTTTGAATAACAAAAAAATGTAGGTGTTAATATATCAGTATAAGTTAGCCATGCCAAATTCCTTCATTCCCACTTACAAATTCCCTCAAATCAAAAAGCCTTCTTCTCCTCAGGCATCCCCGGCGTCGCTTTTTGGGTATACATCACCGCATCAACTTTTTTCGGATCGCCCTGGTACACCCAGGTGATATTGCTGATGTATTTTTTAAAGGCGTTATTCAATTGCGTGATCGAGACCTTCTTTATATCATCCTTTATGGTCAAAGCTCTTTTCCAGTTTCCATACAGTACTTCGCTGTTGGCAAGCGCATTGGCCTGTGCTTCGTTGGTCTCCTGGCGATAATAGATTCCGGTGAGATAGCCGGCTTTTTCATTTTTTAATTCTGACTCCTTAAAGCCTTCGTCCTTTATCTGGTCGACCAGCTTCCTGGCTGTTGCGATATATTTGTTGGGTTCAGTCGTTGTCACAGAAATGGTGGCATAGGGTGTGGTACCCTGGTTAAACCAGGCCTGTGGTGCATAGGAAAGACCATTCTTCGACCTTATTTCCACGAAATGACGGGTTGCGAAAATTCTCATCGCTAATACAAAAGCATTGTAATCTTCCGATCCCGGCATGGGACCACCTGTAATCCCGCGAATATAATTTGTGGCATTATCCCTTTCTTTTGCAACAAATGTATTGGACATGGGAACATAAGGTTCCTTTTTAAGTGTATAAGGTTTGCCGGCCGGTACTTTGGCAAGGAATGCCGTTAATTTTTTCTCGAGTTCTGATTTTTCAATCTCCCCAACGATCACAATCACTATTCTTGATCGGGTGAAAATGGACTCCCAGTATTTTTTTGTCTCTGCCGCTGTTAGCGATTCTACACTCGCAACAGTACCCTGGGGATCTTTGGCATAATCCTTACCGTTGAACGCGGTTTCTCTTGCCATACGATCAATGGCTTCATCGGGCATTGATTCGTTGGTACGGATAAAATTAACGGCGTCCTGTTTGATGCGATTAAATTCTTTTTCATCAAACCTTGGCTTGAGCAAAGCTTCAGTATACAGAGGCCATACTTTATCCAGGTCGTACTTGATGCAATTCAGACTAAAGCTGGCATAATCCATGCCGCTGTATCCACCTACCTGAGCACTTACTTTATCAAGCTTGTCTTTAAATGAGTTTTTGTCATCAGACATGGTGCCGCATTCCGTAAGCCCTCTTACAGCGAGGTTTTCGATCCCTCCCTTTTCGGCCGGGTAATTTTTTACACCGCCTTTTATTATCGTTTGTACCACTACAATTTCATTGCCGCTGGGTTGTACGATCACTTTTACACCATTTATATTCATCTCATAAGGCTTGTCAGACTGTGCCATCAGGATGACAGGGGTGCAAATTATGGTAAGAATGGCTATATATCGCGTTAGGATTTTCATTTTTTTGATTTTAGTAATTATCAAAAAGATTTGACCAGGAAAAACTCTTCCGGTTTGTATTGTTTCTTCATTTCTTCATTCAGGATCATTCCGGCGACATAAGGTTTGCCTGCAATATATTTTTTGATGTATTGCTGGATATCCGCGCGACTTACTTTTTGCAGGTTCTCATCGTAGTCGGTAGCGTAGTCCAGTGAAGTGCTGCACCACCAGTAAGTGATTCCAGAAGCCTGTGATGAGGGCTTTTCTTCCTTGCGGATCTTATTCCTTATCAGGATCTCTTTTGCGGTCTGTAATTGTTCGTCGCTGAAATAATCATCGTCGGCCCACATACTTATCTGTTTAAGCA
>JAEZRB010000020.1 GCA_023412975.1 Bacteroidota bacterium
GGGTATATCTTTCAAACTGGCTGATATGGCAACAGAAATTGAAGCGGCCGATCTGCTCACACTACAGGCCTGTGATCTGAAGAACAGGAAAAAGCCTGTGACCAAGGAAGCGGCGATGGCAAAATATTATTCCAGCGAAATAGCAGTAAAAGTGGCCAACGATGCGGTACAGGTTTTTGGCGGTTATGGGTACACCAAAGATTTCCCCGTTGAGAAATTTTACCGCGATGCCAAACTCTGCACTATCGGCGAAGGCACCAGTGAGATACAAAAGATCGTGATCGCACGGGAAGTGTTTCGGAGTTGAGCTGAATAATTAAACGACTAATTGAACAACAGGAAGCGATCTGCTCGCTTATTTAAATTCCTGCATCTCCACCAGCTTTTTATAGAAACCATTTTGTTGGATCAGGTCATCATGCGTACCGCGCTCGACGATCTGTCCTTTTTGCAACACGATGATCTCATCGGCATGGCGAATGGTGGACAACCTGTGAGCGATAACGATACTGGTCCGGTTTTGCATCATATTATTGATGGCGTCCTGTACCAGGCGCTCGCTTTCTGTATCTAGCGATGAAGTGGCTTCATCGAGTATGAGTATGGGTGGATTTTTTACAAGTGCCCGCGCAATTGTGAGACGCTGACGTTCCCCGCCACTGAGTTTGGTTCCCCTGTCACCGATATTCGAATCGTAGCCGTCTTCTTTTTGCATGATAAAGTTGTGTGCATTGGCAACTTTTGCAGCTTCGATGATCTGATCTTCGGTTGCATCTTCCTTTCCAAAGCGGATATTGTTGGCAATGGTATCATTAAACAGGATCGGTTCCTGGGTAACTATGCTCATAAGTCCGCGAACAGCGTGCAACGAGTACTCCCTGATGTTGACACCGTCGATCAGCACTTCTCCACTGGTCACATCGTGAAATCTTGGTACAAGGTCGGCGAGGGTTGACTTGCCCGCTCCCGATGAACCAACAAGGGCTACCGTTTTGCCTTTTTCGATCACCAGGTTTATTTTATCCAGGATAATCGTGTCACCGTACATAAATGAAGCGTCGCGGAATTCAATTTTTGAATTAAAGGAATGTAATTGCCTGCCCGCCGTATTCTCATCCACTACCACAGGCGCTTTTAGTACATCTTCTACCCGATCGATCGCCGCTGCGCCACGCTGGATATTGAAGAAGGCTGAAGAAATATTCTTTGCAGGGTTGATCAGCATGGCAAAGGAAGCGATATAGGCTATCAGTTCTTTTGCCTCCAGGCCGTCGCCACCAAGGACCAGCCGGCCACCAAAATAAAGTATGGTGCTAAGCACAATTACGCCTAGTAATTCAGTAAGCGGACCGGCCAGGTCTCTCCGCGCGCCCATCTTTTTCCTGACCTCATACAATTCCGCGTTCACTTTATGAAATCTCGAGCTCAGTAATTTTTCAAGCAAAAAAGCTTTGATCACCCGCAAACCTCCGAGCGTTTCATCCAGGATGGAAAGGCCTTCGCCAAGTTTGATGGCCGCATCCTGTGACTGTCTTTTTAAGGTGCGGCTTACCCGCCCGATCAGGATACCGGTGACCGGCAAAAGCACCAATAAGAATAAAGAAAGCTGTGGTGAAATGATGAGCAGGAAAAGCAGGTAACCTAAAACAGTCAGCGGATCTTTGATGAGACCATCGAATGTTCCCACCACCGAATTCTCGATCTCGGCGATATCGTTTGTCATTCTAGAGATCACATCGCCTTTTCTTTTTTCAGTAAAATAACCCACAGGCAATCGAAGTATCTTATCATAAAGCTCACCCCGCAACTGGGTTATGATCGCAGCACGAACAGGTACAGAAATACGATTTGATAGATAAATAAATAGATTTTTAAAAAAAGTGGCTGTGATGATGAAAATGCAGATGGCCGTGAGACCGGCGATACTTCCTCCTTTTTCAATAATACCTACCAGGGTATCGGTGATATAAGAGCCCAGAGCATTGGTCCTGACCATATCGCTGCCAGGCGCACCTGTTTCAAAAATGAGTCCGAAGAAAGGGATCAGCATCCCGATAGAAATAACGCCAAAAAAAGTCGCGAGAACTGTGCATAGTAAGTAAAGCGCAATCTTACCCCTATGATTCTTCAGATAGCCAAAAATCCTTGAAAATTTCTTCATTGACTCGTGTAAAACGCTTAAACGGTGCAAAGTAAGTAATTTTACAGTGTCTTTATTTTTGAAATAGCCTGCAGACAATCTAAAAAGGAAGTAATGCTGAATTCATATCTTCCCGCCTCCCCGGCTAAAAGAATAAGATATAAATGATATAATATGGAAGAAGGAAAGAGACAAAAACAGATCGCGGGTCTGCTGCATGAAGAGATGAGCACGATTTTTCAACGCCTGGGCTTGAATATGATAGATGGAGGTATGGTGTCCATATCCTCCGTGAAGGTGACACCCGACCTGCTGGAAGCCCGGTTTTACCTAAGCCTGTTCCAGGTGAAGGATGTAGAGGCAGCCCTGAAAAAGATAGAGGAAAGGCATCATGAAATAAAAAAGGAACTAGCTGCGAAAGTGCGTCACCAGTTGCGCAGTATTCCCGTGCTGAAATTCTTCCAGGACGATACCCTGGATCATGTTTTCAAACTGGAAGAGTTATTTAAAAAAATAAAGGAAGAAAATCCACCTTCCCAGGAAGATTAATAATACAGTGCAGCCACATGATCCGGGATAAACACCAACACGATAAGGCATGATCAAACCAGGTTCTTCTGAAGGGGGAAAGGGCTATACATTTCTTTTTGCCTGGCGATATTTCAAAGCCAAAAAATCCATCAATGCTATCAATGTGATCGCAAGGATAAGCATCGCGGCCATCGTGATCGGTACCGCGGCTTTGATATTGGTGTTGAGCGTGTTCAACGGTTTCGAAGGTTTGGTAAAATCGCTGTACTCTTCTTTTTACACTGATCTCAAAGTATTACCTGCAACGGGTAAAACCATTACCGTCACTCCCGACCAGATCAGCCAGCTTAAAAGTATCCGCGGTATCAGGAACCATACCCTGGTGCTGGAGGAGAAAGCTTTGGTTCAAAATGGCGATTACCAGTCGATCGTTTACCTGAAAGGGGTGGATGACAATTACCGCTACGTAACCGGTGTGGCTGATCATATTGTAAAAGGAGAGTACAACCTGGGTACCGCGGATGATCCTAAACTCATTCTCGGCGCCGGTGTGGAAGGCGCCCTTGGAATTCGGGCGGATATGGATATGTTTTTCCTTAAAATCTATCTACCCCGTAAAAGTAGTTCCGAGCGGATCGATCCTTTGAATGATATCAGTAATGATTCGATCCGTACCTCTTCGGCATTCCAGATCCAGCAGGATTTTGACAATAAATATGGTATTACCAATATTGATTTTGTACGCCAGGCGCTAAAGTCCGCGCCTGATGAATACAGTGGTGTTGAGATCAGCCTGGTCGATCCCACGGATGCCGACAAACTGAAGCGTGAAGTAAAAAAGGTGTTCGGTGAAAATTACCTCGTTCAAACGATCTATGAACAGAATCAAAGTCTGTATGCGGTAATGAACCTGGAACGCTGGATCATCTATGGTGTGCTCTGCCTGATACTGGTGGTGGCAGCTTTTAATATGATCGGGGCACTCACCATGCTGGTGCTGGAAAAGCAAAAAGATATCAGTATCCTCCATGCCCTTGGAGCCAATAAAAACTTTATTCAAAGGATCTTCCTGGGAGAGGGTATGTTGCTGGCGTTGATCGGCACGGCAGGAGGGATGTTACTGGCACTGATCATCGTCGTGCTCCAGATAAACTTTCACCTTATCCCTTTGCAGGGTGGGTCATTCCTGATAGCTTATTTCCCGGTAAAACTGCGGTTGATGGACTTTGTACTGGTAACCGCTACAGTATTTGTGATAGCCCTGCTGGCCTCATGGATCCCTTCGCGAAAAGCCGCGAAACAGGAATTCTCCCTTCGAACCGAATAATCCAGCATCCCACCTTCGCTAAAGCTACGGTGGGCAGTGCCAACTATCCAGCATCCTGTATCTAGTAATCTCCCAACGTCTCCTCCAACTGCGCCAACGCCTTCGCCAGCTGTTCATCATTGGGCGCTATCCCATGCCATTCGTGTGAGCCTTCCATAAAGTCCACACCTTTGCCCATCTCTGTGTGCATCATGATACCGATGGGTTTGCCCTGGCCGGTAAGTGATTTTGCTTTTTCAAGTGTGGCCACCACATCATCCATGTCGTTGCCATTCATTTCAAGGGTGGTCCAGCCAAAGGCTTCGAACTTTTCTTTGATATTACCCAGGCTCATCACTTTATCCGTGGGGCCGTCGATCTGCTGGCCATTCCAGTCTACGGTGGAGATCAGGTTGTCAACTTTATGATGAGCTGCGAACATGATCGCTTCCCATACCTGTCCCTCGTCAAGTTCGCCATCGCCGTGGAGCGAAAACACGAGGTTTTTATCATTGTTCAGCCTTTTTGCCAAAGCCGCACCAATCGCTACGCTCATGCCCTGGCCAAGGGAACCGCTGGCAATCCGGATACCGGGCAGATGTTCATGGGTTGCCGGGTGTCCCTGCAGCCTCGAGTTCAGTTTACGGAAGGTGGCCAGTTCCTTTACGTCAAAATAGCCAGACCGTGCCAGGGTAGCATAGTAAACAGGCGAAATATGGCCATTGGAAAGTACGAACACATCTTCGTTAGTGGCATCCATGTTGAATGCCGGATCGTGCTTCATTACCTTGAAGTACAGGGCGGTAAAATACTCGGTACAGCCCAGTGAACCACCTGGGTGACCACTACTGCTACCATGTACCATTCTGACGATATCACGCCTTATTTGTGATGCAATTGCCTTGAGCTCAGCCATAAAAATTAGGAACTTTTTAAACTTTTTGTATCTTGCCGCCTCAAATATCCTGAGAGTGCCGCAAAAATGCGCATTTTTTATTGATTAAAGTCCATCCGGTGATAAAAGTCTGTTTTTAAGCCAAACGGTCCTGACGGGATTGATGTTTAATGTTTGACTGATATTAAATAGATCAAAACCAATGAAAATCTGAATGGGTTAATCCTATTTTTGAAACCGTAAATCCCTGCTTGATGCTAGATGTATTGTTAACAGCTTCTGTTTCTTTCATAATATCTTTCCTGGCTATACCAGTTGTTTTGCAGATTGCAGAACAGAAAAAATTATATGACGTTCCTGATGAAAGAAAAGTTCACACACATGCTGTCACTTCGCTGGGTGGCGTCGGGATTTTCGGAGGTTTTCTTTTAGCTGCCTTATTATCCATCCAGGGTTATCTGAATCCTGAGTTCCAATACTTTTTTGCTGCGGCCCTTGTAATTTTCTTTTTGGGATTAAAAGACGACCTGGTGGTGCTGTCGGCCAGCAAGAAATTCATCGGCCAGGTAGTTGCAGCATCCATCATCATTCATTTGGGTGGCATCCGCCTCGATAGTATGTATGGTCTTTTTGGGTTTGATGAAGTACCCGAAGCCTTTTCACTAGCCATGACCTATCTGACTATCATAGTGGTTATCAACTCATTCAACCTTATTGATGGTATCGATGGACTGGCGGCCAGCCTCGGCATCATGACGATGCTGGTGTTTGGAACCTATTTCTTTATGGCTGGATACCAGGCCTATGCATTGCTGGCATATTCACTTTGCGGTAGCCTTGTCGCCTTCCTTATCTTTAATCATCATCCCGCTAAAATATTCATGGGCGATTCGGGATCACTGATGATCGGTCTTATTAATTCTATTCTAGTTATCAAATTCATCAACATTGCCAGCGATCCTGCGGGACTTATTCCCATCAAGTCGGCAGTGGCAATTGGTTTTTCAATACTGATCGTACCCCTGTTGGATACACTGCGGGTTTTTGCGGTTCGTATTTACAAAGGCAAATCTCCATTCACACCTGACCGTAACCATATCCATCACCTGCTGATGAACTGGGGACTGGGTCATGCAGCCATCACGTTGCTCAGTGTTGGGATCAATGTTGGATTTATAGTAATGTCTTATACCTCGCGGTCGATCGGGCCCACCTACCTGCTGCTGAGTATGCTTTGTATATCGTTTTTGGGTTTTGGTTTCCTGTATTATCGCAGACCAAGACGTACCACTATTACAATTGCCAAGCGCAAGGGCACTACTGAACTAAAGCCTGCTTCGAAAGTGGTAACACTTACCCCGGAAGCTGCTACGGCAGATCATAATTGAGATTAAATTCCGTAACACAAGTCGAAAGCTTTTTAAACAGGACCTTGTTATTCCTGCAAATTTTCATGGCCTATTTAATGTCCATATTTTATTAGCTTTGCCTCTCAATTTTTGAATCTTATGACAGACGATACATCAAAAATTATTCAGGGCGCTGAGGAGATGATGAAAAAAGCGATCAATCACCTGGAAGCAGAACTTATAAAAATACGCGCAGGTAAGGCCAATCCCCAAATGCTGGACGGTGTTGTGGTAGATTACTACGGTTCGCCCATGCCGATCAACCAGGTGGCCAATATCAGTGTTTCAGATGCCCGAACCCTGACTATTCAGCCCTGGGAAAAAAATATGTTGCAACCGATCGAGCGGTCTATAATTAACGCCAACCTGGGCGTAACGCCGCAGAACGATGGCGCCCTGATCAGGTTGTTTATGCCTCCCCTTACAGAAGAAAGAAGAAAAGAACTCGTAAAAAGATGCCAGGCTGAGGGTGAACACTCTAAAGTTGCCGTGCGTAATATCCGTCGTGACGCCATCGAAAGTATAAAGAAGCTGCAGAAAAACGGCATGAGTGAAGATGCTGCCAAGGATGCCGAAGCTGAAGTACAGGGTGTTACGGACAAATTTATTAGCCAAATTGACAAGCACCTTTCGACGAAGGAAAAAGAAATTATGTCAGTTTGATCCGTTCGCGATCATTTCGACAATAGTTTGGCAGCGCATTGCGCTGCTATTTTTTTATATTGTAGAAAAGTAATTCTTTACATGAGCATTGACTTGCGTGATATCAGCACAAAGGCGCCACAGGATTTAAATAAAGATGAGATAAAAGACAAGACCCAGGCCATACTGGATGAGCTGGATCAATTGCAAAACCTCCTGTACGCGGAGAATAAACATGCCGTCCTCATCGTGATCCAGGGCATGGATGCCAGTGGCAAGGATGGTTTGATCCGGGATGTACTGGGAAATATGAATCCCCAGGGTGTAAAAGTGGTATCCTTCAAAGCGCCAACCGAGGAGGAACTGAGCCACGACTTTCTTTGGCGGATCCACCGGCATGCACCGGCCCGGGGAATGATCCAGGTTTTTAATCGCTCACATTATGAAGATATCATCGTCACCCGTGTGCATCAATGGTGTGATGATGAGACTGCGGCCAGGAGAATAAAGGCGATCAATGACTTTGAGCAATTGTTACAGGAACACAATTCGACACAGATCCTGAAGATTTACCTCCATGTTTCCCAGGAGGAACAACAGGAAAGACTGCGCGAGCGAATGCAAGACCCCGCTAAGATGTGGAAGTACAATGAAAAGGATTTTGAAGAAGCAAAACGTTGGGACACATATAGGCAGATGTACCAGGATTGCTTTGAAAAATGTAATAACCCGGAGTGGATGATCGTGCCCGCTGATCAAAACTGGTATAAGGAATATGTAGTCGCCGTAGCCTTGCGGGATACGTTGAAAAAACTGGACATGAAGTTTCCTGGTTTGAAAAAATAGATAGCAAACGTTCTTAATAAGTTTTTTTTGTAGTTTGATGCTTTCGTAGAATCTTCACTATTATTTTATCATATCACCAAAAACTTTTATTATGGGAATGCTAAAAGAATTCAGAGATTTTGCTTTGAAGGGCAATGTCGTTGACCTGGCTGTTGCGGTCATCATTGGCGCCGCTTTCGGTGCCATCATCTCTTCATTGGTTGATGATGTGATCACACCTTTACTGTTAACCCCTGCACTTGACGCTGTAGGCGCTAAGGATATCGACCAATTGGCCTGGGGAGCTGTGAAGTATGGTAATTTCCTGTCAGCGGTCATCAAGTTCCTCGTGATCGCCTTTGTGCTGTTCCTGATATTGAAGGGGATGAATAAAGTAATAAAAAAGAAAGAAGCGGCGCCTGCGCCTACTCCGGAGGACATACTTTTATTGCGTGAAATAAGAGATTCCCTAAAAAAATAGCATAGGGTGACAGTGTTGCAGCGCCATCCCCGGGGCCGGTGCTGCAGCATATTTCCCTTACTTTTGCAGGGGCGGACGTATTACGACCTGCCTGCAGCCAGCTTTAATATTGAGCTTTGAATATGGAGCATTGAACCATCCAGGAACTGTGATAAAATGCTCAAAATTTTTTTCATTGATCAATAGAGATGGCCGCTTTATCTAAAAACATAAGCTGAACGTGAATAATACTTCTTACCAGATCAAACTCGCCCAGTTTGAAGGCCCGTTTGACCTGCTTTTATTCTTTATTGAAAGAGACGAGCTGGATATTTATAATATTCCCATCACCCGGATCACTAATGATTTCCTGGATTATATCCACCAGCAGGAAGCGGTGAACATCGAGTTGTCGAGCGAGTTCATCCTTTTTGTATCCACCCTGATGCGTATAAAAGCCAAAATGCTCCTTCCCCGTAAGGAACTGGATGCGCAGGGTAACGAGATTGATCCACGCGAAGAACTGGTAAACAAGATCCTTGAATACAAAAAATTCAAGGAAGCATCCGCGCAGATGGCAGAGATGGAAGCCATGCGTATGCTGATGGTAAAACGCGGGAATATCCAGAAGGAATTGTCGAATATTGGAGAAGAAGCAGGAGAGGGCACCGAAATTCAGAATATTACCATCTTCAAACTGATGAAGGCCTTCGAAAAGGCCATGCAGAAGTATTCCGACAGGATCAATAAGCCTGTGCACACAGTAGTGCAATACCGGTACACAATGGAAAGCAGCCGGCAGGAGATGCTGTCACTAGCTCGTGAAGAAAAGACCCTTGCGTTTGAAAAAATATTTGAAAAAACTGAGAACCGGGTACACGCTATCTTTTTATTCCTGTCACTGCTTGAACTGGATCAGGGAAAATTTTTGAAGATCATCATAGGTGAAGGACGAAATAATTTCATCATCGAATACAATGAGCCGGAACAAAGACTGGCAGAACTGGAAGAAGAAAATCCCACCGCACCTGATGAGCCGGTCGGGGAATCTTAATACATTTAAAAAACTTTAATCATGAAAAGATTTGCAACTGCAAACTGGAAAGGTTCAGGAAAAGAAGGAAAGGGCACCAATTCTACCCAATCTGGCATTCTAAACAACACACAGTATTCTTTCAAAAGCCGTTTTGAGGAAGGTACCGGTACCAACCCCGAGGAACTGGTAGCTGCGGCGCATGCAGGTTGCTTTTCGATGAAACTAAGTTTTGTACTAAACGCCGCGGGATTTACTGCCGATAATATTGATACCAAATGCACGATCGACCTCGACCCGGCCGCAGGCGCTATTGTGGGAAGTCATTTGGAAGTTAAGGCGACGGTGCCCGGCATTGATGCTGCTAAATTTGCCGAATGTGCAGCTGAGGCCAAGGCCAACTGCCCGATCAGCAAGTTGCTGAATACAAATATCACCATGGACGCAAGCCTGGTTTAGACTTTCTAACTTTTGGAATTCATGAAATCGAAGTGCCGCTGGGTTTACTTATTCGTAGATCCAGAGCAACAACGGTTTTTTTGAAGCATTGATAATTTGCCTTAGGTATAGCAGGAAACCCGGCGAAACCGTGGGGCAGCCATCGCTTTGACAGATCTCATCGGCTATGGCCGCCTCCGGAACACATTCGTGTGCATGCAGGACAACATAACGTTTAAATGCGTTGTTGTTTGTCTTATCCATGCCATGCAGTTTATAAGCAAGGCCAAAACGGCCATGGTATGAATGACCGATCTTGTATTTCCCCAAAGATGTACATCCAGAGCCGATCGTGTTGCTGTACTTGCGACCTACCAGCCAGTCCTCGTAGCAGCGCCCATGGGTGACCAGTCCGGCATTCACCAAACTGTCTTTTTTAAGATTGAAAACAAAAAACCTTGCCTGCCCTGAAGGGAGGCTCATGTCTAAAAGAAAACAGATCTTATCATTGTAATCTTTCTGTTTTACAAATTCACGTGCGGCGGCTGCCTTGTTCTTTGCCTTAATAAGATATTCAGCGGTGACGACGGGAATTTCTTCAGGTTTGATATCAGGTGAGAAAGATCGTAGCACTCCCAAACTGGATGAATACAGCCATGTGGCGGCGATGAGAAAAGAAAAAGCCGGCAGCAGGAAACGTGGACTCAGCATAAGTTTATCAATTAATAACAGATGCTTTATCAACGAAAATCCATAAAATAAATTTTAGATACCAGCATTCTAAGCCTATTGTTAGTCTATTCCAAAACAGTATATCGTACTTGAGCCATCCATACTACCCAAACCCATATTGAGCATGGTAAAAGCGTATTCGCCGGCGGGCAGATTTTTATCGATGACCAGCTCCCAATAGCCATCTTTTATTTTTTTGATACTGAAAGTGTATTTATCACTTGATTGCAATTTCTTTCCTCCAAAAGCACCTGGCGCTTTTTGCATCAGAACTTTTCTTTTTCCTTTGGCGACGTCAGTTTTGTACAAGGTGATCGTTTTTACCGGATCGTTCATGGCACTCATGGAACCCGCCGAGGCATTCATCATTGACGGATCAATTCCGTTTGCCCTCAACATGGAATCCTGTTCAGTCGAAGAAGCTTGCCCGCCGCCCGCGGTATTGGTAAAGATGAAAGAGAGCCCCGGACCCTTAGTAAGCCTGACCGAAGATTTTTCACCTTCGAGAATATATCCGTTTTCATATCCTCCAAAGCCGGCCGCTTTGGTTTTCATTTCCATGTTAGCACTTTCTTTTTCCAGGCGTACCAATGAATACACGCTATCTTTTTTCAGGAAATAAATTTCGTTGCTAAACTCAGGATCAGGGTATTCCTGTGGATTTGCAGCAATAGTCACATATAGCAGAGCGGTTACCAAAACAGCATATCTTTTCATAGCCAAAGATTTATTAGTCTTGTTGTTGCCTTTTTTTCGAGTCCTGTTGTTTTCCAAAGCGCCATCCAAGGTAGATCTGGAACACATTATTCTTAACGTCTACCTTGGGAATAAAGGAAGGTTCCCCTGTTGAAGTATCGTAGGCACTGGGATCATATAACTTACTCAGGCTGATATTGACCCTGGCACCCAGTAATAAACCGGCTACCGGGTGAACTTCAATACCACCGCCATAACCATAGTCAAAGCGGTTGTACAGTTTCATTAAACCATCGTAGGGGGTACCGGTACCAGGTGATGAACTGCTATCCACTTTTGCATTCAGGAGGTAAGCAATCTGAGCGCCAAGCATGATCGAGAAATACTTTGTGATATTAATGGTCATGTATTGAGGCATCATAAGGTAATCCAGGTTTACATTCCCGGTATTTGTACCAGACTTATAATCATATCCCTGCCGGGAATAGATCAGTTCGGTTCTGGATCCAATCACGCCCTGGCTTGGAGGAGCCAGGAATACACCCGCATGCCATCCGGTTCGGCTACTATTGTTGATAGATGACGCTTTGGTTACATTGGCAAAGTTGATACCCGCTTTTATACCGAACTGGGCCATCAGGGTGCCGGGGTTGATAAGCATCAGGTAGAGAATTAATTTTTTCATGGTAGTTTTTTTAAGTGAAATCGAAAACCCAACTGTGGTACTTGTCATTAGTAATTGGTAATTTGTAATTGGGGCCCCAATTCCGAATCGCCAATTCCAAATTCCCTGTCCAGGTTGGCAATTAAACTTACATGATTACTGATGCTGTTTCAATAGAACAAAAGTTATCGGTGAGCCTGACGTTAGATTAAGTGATTAGTGAAATTTCTCAAAGCATGTACTATGATGTGATTCCGGTCTCGCCAAAGGATATTTAAGCCGGTTCTAAGTTCGTTGTTTAGTCACGTATGGGTTCTATTGTAGCGATGACATCTTCAGGGTTGGGTCGCCTGGTAACCACAGTATTCGTGGATAGGCTTATAAGTTGTTTTTCATTTTTGGCTTCGAAATTTAGCCATATTGGGAATGCATTCGGCGATGCGAATAGCGGCGTTGTCGGCGAGGCAAGGTTACTACCACAGGGTGGAAAATTAATGACCGGCATAACCAGTGGCGCGGCACTAAAAAACACATTTACCTTTACCAGGCCATCCGGCGTCGGAAACAGACTGGACGTTCTAATTCCAGTTACGTTTATCAATCCTACGCAGGTGGCTGCATTAACATGAATTGCCCTGCACCGCGTTTGCCTGATATGTACTTTGGCTAACTGGTTCTTAATCTCGGAAATACTTACCCGATCTTCAATTCCTACCCTCAGGCGGAAAACGGATGTATCTGCCATTTCGCCACCATCCACTTTTATTTGATGATTTACGGTTACTTTAAACTCGTCATATAGCTTTACCCTGCACGTAAAGGTTGCCAGCTTTGACAAATGCGTTACACGCCTGGTCATTCTTCCTCTTTTGGCGGTACGGGTGGTTATATTTTCAACAAATACATCATTCAGTTTCAGTTGTACTTTTATGGTATCAGCGGTCAATTTGGATGGGGCCTTATAGTTTGCTTTGATGGGCTGTCCTGGGATGGCGGCAATCGTTCCATGGCGGGTGCTGCCCCCGGAGTGGTCATTTACTTTCCATATAGCAAGCCGGTTGCCGCGATCGATGGTTTTGGGAAGAGCTGCGAGTTCATCCTCACCAGCGTCGGCGGCTGACACGGGAGGTTGAACGATGTTTAGTGCAAACGGGTGAGATTGTCCCACCTTTAAGGTTACACTGGTAACATTTAACTCCACTTCATTTCCATCCACAAAAGCAGAAAAATGGGAAATATGACCGATAAGTTTATTTGCGGAGCTATCCCATTCTTCGTAGTTCCTGTATTCCCATTTACCATTGTGATCCTGTAAGGCCATAAATTTTAACTCTGGGGGACAGGCTTCAGCTTCTTCATCACTATAGCGAAAAATAAGTTGGACGGGTTTGTGAAACCGGATGCCTGAAGGTTCGAATTGGTACGCTTTGTTTGCATTAGGTATAACCGATGTTATGGGCCGAATGCTGATCTCTGTCGCTATATTCAACGCCCCGGCAGGAAAGATCAGGTCCAGGTTTCCGTCGTCTGAACTAATCGTCCCACCTTCAGGGCCTATCATCTTACTTGTTTTATTTCCAGCAGGTGTACCGATGCTTGTGGAATCCGGTAGTGGGATAAAGTGCAGCTCTATACTGTCATTTTCCTGGGCATAGACTTCAAATATGCCAATAAAAAAAAATAGTATAAGTAATAGTTTCTTCATAAAAATGAAGTGAATAGCGTACAATCAGTGAAACCAATCACCCGGAACTATATATATCAAGTCCACGTGAGAACCCGTGCAGAAAAACCTCGTTGAGTTATCAATGTTTTCCAAATGCTTTGTTGATCGCTTCGGTCCGGTTTTGAACATGCAATTTTTCGTATATCTTATGTATATGTTGCCTGATTGTACTGACGGATATATCCAGGCGGTCGGCAATTTCTTTATACAACAATCCTTTTGAAAGCCATTGTAAAACCTCGTTTTCGCGTTTGCTGAGCGCCACCGTTGGCTCCTGTTCCGCATGTTCCTCCCGGAAAATGGATACCAGTTTGCGGGCAATGGTTGAACTCATCGGACTTCCGCCATGGTGAAGTTCCATCAGTGATTCCGCCATATGTAACAGGCCTGTATTTTTCAGCAGGTAACCCGAAGCGCCGGCTTTTAAAGCCTCGAAGACCTTTTCATCATTTTCATAAACAGTAAACATCATAAACTGGGTAGATGGGGTCTTGCTCTTTAACTGCCGGATACAATCAATACCATTCATACCTGGCAGGTTAATGTCCATAATTACGATATCTGGTCGGAGGAGGGGTATTTCATACAAGGCTTCCTCGGCTGTTTTGAAAGTGTCGAGTATCCTGAACTCAGGACTTAAGGCCAGAAAATTCTTAAGACCATCCCTAACCTCGTCGAGGTCTTCCACTATTGCCAGCGTAATACTCATAAACGAAGGTCGAATATAATCAGGTCGGAATTGCGTTTCAATAGAACGAAAGTTATCGCGGTAGTGGCGCCCATAGCTTCACTGTGGTTCCATTTGAATTTATTATTTCGAAATTACCACCAATGTGCTCCATCCGTTTTTTCATGTTTCCCAGCCCATTGCTGAAAGGACGCCCCTGCCCGGGGTTATACCCCTTGCCATTGTCATGGATGGTAATGGTTAAACTGTTCTTTGCAGAAAAATTGATCAGCACTTCGTTAGCTTGTGCATGTTTCACAATATTGTGTAACGCTTCCTTGACGGCGAGATAAACATTTCTACGAAATTCACCTGTTACAAATCTTGCAGGCACCTCATCGCCAATCTCAGCCCGGACGTTGATGCCGTGCTGCGTAAGGTATTCCACGGCATACGATCGGGTAAAAGAAAGCAGGTCACTCAGGGAATCGTTTTTTTCATTTAGGGCCCAAACGATCTCACCCATTTTATCGATCATCTCATGTGAGTATTCGCGAATGCTGTTGATGTCTGTTTCAACGGACTCCTGTTTCATCTTTTTTATCGCGATCGTTTCACTCAGGAATTTAATCCTCGACAAGCCTGCACCAAGATCATCATGCATATCAGTAGCGATGCGTGTCCTTTCTTTTTCGATGGCCTGTTGTTTCTCCAATTCAGCCTTATGCTTTTCGAGTTTTCGGCGGTAGTAAAATCTCACGCCTCCGATAAACAGGCCTGCTAACATAGCTGCAACAAGCGCCTTAAACCACCAGGTTTGCCACCAGGCCGGTCGTACCATGATGATGCAGGAAATTTCATTGTCGAGCCAGGCACCTTCGCTATTGGTGGAGCGAACAGATAGCCGGTGCATTCCTTTGGATAAAGCAGAAATTGAAAGTTTGTACTGGTTGCCGGTTTTTATCCATTCATTGTCATCAAGCCGGTATGCGTATTGTATCTTTCCTGGTTCGCTGTAGTCAAGCGAAGCAAACTGGATCGAAATATTTCGGTCGCTATGTTTTAGTACTATAAACGGAAGGCCATTTTTATTTGTTGGGGTATAGGCTTTATTAAACACACTAAATCCGGTAAAGGATAGATTCTGTATGGTGCTGGTTTTGATGATGGAGTCGGGGTGGAAATAATCTATTCCCGAGATGCCACCAAAGAATAACCAGCCCCGGTCATTTTTAAAACTTGCCCGCCGGTTGAATTCATGGTTGATCAGACCGTCACGTACGCCATAGTTGCGAAAAGTTTTTGTATGGGGGTTATAGGCTGATAATCCCGCATTACTGCTAAACCATAAATGGCCATAGTTGTCTTTTTCCAGTGCATAGACAATATTATCTGGCATTCCATCTTCTGTGCTGAGATGACTAAATCTTCCCGAAGGAATATGATAGCTGCAAAGACCGCCATGATAAGCCGCCATCCAGATATTATGGCTGCTGTCATCCAGTTCGAGGGAATAAATAAAGTCGGATGATACGGTATTTGTATTATTATCGTCGTGCTGGAAATGAGTGAAACTATTATTTTTTAGATCAAACCGGATCAGGCCGCGGCTGCTACCGATCCAGATATTCCCGCTATTATCCTCTTTCGCGTCATAGAAAAACTGGTTACCATAAATAGTATCCTGGCGCGAAAAAGTTTCCATAACCGGCGCTTTCACCATGTACCAGGTTTTCCCATTCGATGAATGGAAAATATGTGTAAGGCCAGGAGTAGGTTTTAAACTATTTTGAAGAAAACCTTTTTGTTTGGGAATTCGAAGTTGTTGTTCGCCATTTAAGACAACCAGCTCCCCATTTCTTTCTTTTACAATGGATCCCTCGCTATACCAGTAATAGCCGTCGGGCATATGTTGGATCTGAACCTGTCCGTTTGCCAGGTTTACTTTCCCCACCTGGTCCCAGATATTGACAAACCAGATATCATCTCCATCCTGCTGCAAACCCATAATATAGGAACCGGTTTTATGATCGGCGTCTTCTTTTGACAACTTTACATGGTTAAACCCCGCGTTGTGTCGTTCCAATTTACTGATGCCCGAACCTACGGTGCCGATCCAGATACCACCGTTGCGGTCTTCGTAGATCGCGTTAATTTCGGGAGAACTGATCTCCCGGGAAAAATACTCATAAGAAAGTGTATTGGGGTTTACCAGGAACAAGCCATGCGAACTTCCTACCCAGATATTTCCGCGACTGTCTTCGACGATCACTTCAAATCTAACCGTCTCTTGTTTAAGGCGAGGAGCGAGTAAGAGTTTTTTCGATTCATGGTTTGCCGGGTCAAAGCGAACCAGCCCCATTT
>JAEZRB010000022.1 GCA_023412975.1 Bacteroidota bacterium
ATATTACGCGCAAGGTTAAGGCTGGAATTCCATTTGAAATCACCGAAAGTGATATTATTAGCATTCAGGACGAACTCAAAACCTTTATTCTCCATGGAACCCACGTTTACCGTTTGTGTGGTGAAACCAGAGGTAGCGGGAACCGGTACATTGTAGATCAGGTCGTCGGTTTTCCTGACATAATAATCGATCTCACCTGAGATCCTGTTTTCGAGAATACCGAAATCAAGACCAATGTCCAGTTGTTGCGATTTTTCCCATTTCAGTTTAGGATTGGCCAATTGAGTAGGAACGAGGCCAGACTGGTTGTTGTACTTTGAAGCACCATAAAGACCAAGCTGCGGGAAATTTCCAAAGCCCGCATCATTACCTGTAAGACCATAGCTACCTCTCAGTTTCAGGAAGCTGAACACGCCCGACTGGGCCATAAAGTCTTCCTCACTGATGATCCATCCGGCAGACACGGCTGGAAAGAAACCGTATTTATTATCCTTACCAAACCTGGATGATCCATCCACCCTTCCGCTTACCGAAAGCAGGTATTTATCCCTGAATTTATAGTTGGCCCTGGCAAAATAAGACAGGATTGCTGATTCTGTCAGGCTAGAAGAACCTCCGGTGATCTTACCTGCACTGGCAAGCTTTTGTAAAGCATCAACAGGGAAGTCTTCACCTGTAACGCTGGTATAATCAGAATTATACTTTTGATATGACATACCCAGGGTCGCATCAAGATCATGATCTCCAAATGCGTTGATGTAGCTGAAATAATTATTGGTGTTTAATGTTACATCGCGATTCCATTCAGAAGATCCATAACCGTTGGTTGAAAGGCCGGTCAGGGTACGGGACCCCCTGAACAAATCATCATTTTGAGTTTGTACATCAAGACCCAACTCTGAGCGGAATGAAAGATTCTTTATGATCTTATAGCTGGCAAATGCAGTTCCGATGTTACGAAATATCGTGGATTTGTACCTGGAGTCTTCCAACTCTATCAAACCGTTATAATAGGTTGTGACTGGGCGGTCATACAATACACCGTTCTCATCACGGGGAGGCGTAATGGGTGCCAGGGCTACCAGTTGTAATGGTGTCTGGAACGCGTTGTCGAGGTTGTTGCGATTACCTACAGTTCGAGAGATACCGAGATTGAAACCGATCTTCAATCTGTCGCTCGCATCGTGCTCGAGGTTGAACCGGGATGATATCCTTTGAAAATTATTCAAGATCAAAATACCATCCTGGTCGCTGAAACCACCGCTGATAAAAAAGCGGGTTTTATCATTACCACCTGAGGCAGTCACGTCAACTATTTTCGTATTGGCGTCGTCGTTATATGCCAGGCTTTCCCAATCGGTATTTGTCTCCAGCGTACGCCAGTCTGAGTGGCCTGAATAACGGTCCATCCTGTCTTCCGCGAAAGTGAGCCATGAATCAGGATGTGCAGGATCTACACCCTCAATAATATCGCTGTTGATAGCCGCTTCGCGGAGCAGTTCCACATATTGCGCTGCATTAAGGAATTCCCGGTGGTTGGTAGGTTTGTTAGAACCATACTGCAGGTTTACATTTACCCTGGTACGACCCTGACGTCCTTTTTTGGTTGTAATCAGTACCACACCGCCGGCGGCACGTGAACCGTAGATAGCTGCAGCGGAGGCGTCTTTAAGGATGTCGAATGTTTCGATATCATTGAAATTGATATCCGCCAGCGCATTACCTCTCAAACCACCGTTATTGATAGGAATACCATCTATCACGTAAAGCGGGTCGTTGGAAGCACTGATGGAGCCCGCGCCGCGGATCCGTACTTTGATCCCTTCACCGACCTTACCATTATTGGCTTCAACAAACACACCTGCGGCTCGACCCTGGATGGCCTGCGTCATATTCGCTACCGGCGTATTTGCAATTTCTTCGCCTTTGATCCGGGCAATATTTCCGGTCAGGTCTTTCTTGATCTTTGTTCCAAAACCTACCACGACCACTTCCTGCAGGTTTTGGGATTGTCCCTCTTCGAGAGTAATATTTAATGTGGAACCAGAAATCGCCACTTCCTGGGTGCCAAAACCAAGGGAAGAAAATACAAGGGTGTTCGCATTTTCGGGCACGCTCAACTGGTAATTACCGGATGCGTCTGTAACGGTTCCTGAATTCGTGCCTTTAACAATAACAGACACGCCGGGCAAGGGTGTCCCAACTTTTGCATCTGTAACTTTTCCAGAGACCGTTTTTTGCGACCAGGCTATGTGGGTCGCCAACAATAGCGTACCTAATAGCAGTAGCTTTAGTTTTCTCATGCGTAGTAGTTTTAGTTAGCTTTTAAAATAGGAATGCGACAATTTAACAAAATTTTAAACGGCCTAAATAAAATGTGAGAAAAAATTAAAAAAAAAAGCGACCACATTTTGTGATCGCTTACTTGTTTGATGGCTTAAAAACTATTACCGGTCGCGACTTCCCAGGTATAATAAGATATACTGTACAAGTGTAACGACGGCCGCCAATGCAGCTACGACATAGGTCATGGCAGCCCACTTCAACGCGTCTTTTGCCTGGGGATATTCATCACGGGTGGTAGCATTGGTATTATTCAACCAGGCGAGCGCCCTTTTACTGGCGTCAAATTCAACAGGCAAAGTGATCAGGGAAAACAATACAGTTACAGCCATCAGGATGATTCCCACCAACAGCACGGTGGTATTACCGCCCGAAGCAGCCATGATCACTCCCACCAGCAGGATCCAGTTTACCAGGCTGGAACTGATCTGGACCGCCGGCACCATCTTGCTCCTCATAGTCAGCCATTGATAAGCGGTAGCGTGCTGAACGGCATGCCCACATTCATGGGCGGAAACGGCGGCCGCGGCCACACTGGTACCATTATATACATCCGGACTTAGATTCACCGTTTTATTGACGGGGTTATAATGGTCTGACAAAAAGCCATTTACAGAAACAACCTTTACATCATATATTCCATTTTCCCGGAGCATTTTTTCGGCTATTTCCTTGCCCGACATCCCATTCCTCAGGGGAACCTTACTGTACTTGGTAAACTTACCTTTGAGGACCATGGATACGAGCATACTGATTCCTAAAAACAGGAAAGAGACAAGCATAATTGATGGTGTCATTCTCTATAGATTTTGTTTTATTTTATTCTTATAACAAACTTACAGCCATTTGGATCAATGCGTCATTATCCAGCCTTTTTGTCATTTTAGGTGGGAATAATTACAGTCCATGTTTAAACATTGATAATAGTGTTTCCACTTAATTGACCAACCATATTTTGCTGTTAATCAGATAATTACATAGGGAAACACTGCGAGGTCTTTTATGGAAGGGCGGGTTGCTTTAGTAAGCGGAAGTTATTCACAGCCCCAAAATTTTATTTTGAAATGTTGGGCAGAATTGTAACTTAGCTAAAGAATTTAATGGGTTAGTAAGTAAGGGGGTCAATCGTAAGATTGGCCCCTTTTACATTTTGAATATACCTCGTATTATGATTTGTTGAGCGTGCTCAAAAAGTTTAAGAAGTTTCAAAAAGTTTAAGAGGTTTTGTCATGGCAATTAAGTTTACAACCATTAAACCTTTAGACCTTTAGACTTTAAATACTTTAGAGCATGAGCAAAGTTAAAACTTCCTACTTCTGTCAAAATTGCGGCTACGAAAGTGTAAAGTGGGTAGGTCAGTGTCCATCCTGCGGACAGTGGAATACATTTGTAGAAGAGCTTATCCAAAAAGATACAAAGAACAACAACGACTGGAAATCTTATCGCAGCGATAAAAGGACCAGCCGGATCATCGCATTGCATGATATAAGTAGCAATGAAGAAAAAAGACTGGTAACTGCTGACCCCGAACTGAATCGTGTTTTAGGAGGTGGACTGGTTCCTGGTAGTATCGTATTGATAGGTGGTGAACCCGGCATCGGGAAGTCCACACTCTTTCTTCAAAACGGTTTATGGTTAAAAGACATCAAGGTTCTTTATATCAGCGGTGAAGAAAGCGAACAGCAAATTAAGATGCGGGCCGACCGCGTATGCTCCGGTATGCCTGTTTCAGACAATTTTTATTTGCTCACCGAAACATCCACACAAACTATCTTCCAGGAAATAAAAAAACTAAAACCCGACCTGGTGATCGTTGATTCGGTACAAACGCTTCAAACGCCTTTGATCGACTCCTCGCCCGGATCAGTGTCACAGATCAGGGAGTGCACCGCCGAGTTTCAACGCTTTGCCAAAGAAACCAACACACCAGTCCTGCTCATCGGGCATATCACCAAGGATGGAAATATCGCCGGGCCCAAAGTGCTGGAGCATATGGTCGATACAGTTCTCCAATTTGAAGGCGATCGTCACTATGCCTACCGGATCCTGCGCACCCTGAAGAACCGGTTTGGCAGTACCTCGGAATTGGGCATTTACGAAATGACCGACCATGGTATGAGGGGAATCATCAACCCGAGCGAAATACTGATCACACAAAAAGAAGAACAACTAAGCGGGATCGCCATTGCTGCCACCATTGAAGGTATAAGGCCTATGCTGATCGAAGTGCAGGCGCTGGTCACCCAGTCCGTCTATGGCACTCCCCAGCGTACCGTAAGTGGATTCGATCTTCGCCGCCTTCAACTCCTGTTGGCAATACTGGAAAAACGTGGTGGTTTCCACTTTGGCGTTAAAGATGTTTTCTTGAATATTGCCGGAGGGATCAAGGTTGAGGACCCCTCGATCGACCTGGCGGTACTCTGCGCTTTGCTTTCATCTTTTGAAGATATACCCCTGGACCCGCATATTTGCTTCGCCGGTGAAGTTGGACTAAGTGGTGAGATCAGGGCGGTAAACAGGATCGAACAAAGGATCGCTGAAGCGGAGAAACTTGGATTTGAAAAGATTATTGTTTCGAAGTATAACCAGAAAGGACTGGCGAAGCAAAAATTCAATATCGACATTGTTACCATGTCGAGAGTAGAGGAAGTGTACCGGTATTTGTTTAACCAGGCATAATAGAACTTGAAAAGCTGCGAGCGGCGAGCGTGAGCTACGAGCTATTTATAGACCGTTATTAATTTGTGATCATGATTAGTGCAATGGAAATAAAGGAGGCGGTTCTTCATTGGTTGTTTCCACACGTTTGCGCGGGTTGCGGTTCCGACATATTACATCACGATAGCCTGCTTTGTGTACGTTGTATTGACGCTTTGCCCGAAACAGATTTTGAAAAATTCAGCGGCAACCCCGTAGAAAAAAGATTCTGGGGCCGGCTGCGGGTCGAACATGCCGCCGCGTATTGCTATTTTACCCGCGAGTCGCTGATCCAACGGCTCATGCACCAGTTTAAATACAAAAAGAACAAGGACCTGGGATTTCAACTGGGTAAGATGATGGGCCAAAGCCTTGTCCGCGCCCGGCGATTTGAGGTGGATGCATTGATACCATTGCCCCTTTTCCCCGCCAAAGAAAAACGGAGGGGATACAACCAGGCCACCGTATTATGCGAAGGAATGGCAGAAACTTTGGCCGTACCGGTACTAAATGACGTAATAATTCGTTCTCATCATACTGAAACTCAGACTAAAAAAGGAAGAATTGAAAGGTGGCAGAATATGGAGGGCAAATTCATCCTTTCAGGTTCAGAGAAAATAAAAAACAAACATGTGTTGCTGGTGGATGATGTCATCACAACCGGCGCCACCCTGGAAGCATGTGGAATAGAATTATTGAATGGCGAGAATGTGAGACTGAGTATTGCGACGTTGTGTTCAGCGACAAAGTAGGGAATGAGCTGCGAGCCTTGAGCTGTGAGCTGCGAGCAAGGGACTTACCACTCACGATTCTTGACTCCCGCCAAACCAGATAACATTGTAACCATCACAGGATCCTATCAAAAATTTGAAATGAAGACTGCTTTACTCATTTGTTTATCGATCACGCTGCTAATATTTTCGTGCCGGAAGGATTCTTTTATCACCTCACCTGATGCAAGCCTGACCATTTCCGTGGATACCCTGCATTACGACACTGTCTTTACCACGGTTGGTTCCGTGACCCAAACGTTCAAGATCATTAATGACAATAACCAGAAACTCCGGCTTTCATCAGTAAAGCTGATGGGTGGTAACGGCTCTAATTTTAAGATCAATGTGGATGGTGCTGCAACCACAGAGGCAAATAATATAGAAATTGAAGCTAACGACAGCATTTATGTATTTGTCCAGGTAAATGTAGACCCGAATACAGAAAATCTTCCTTTTATTATCCGGGACAGTATTGGCGTTAATTATAACGGCAAAACAAAATGGGTGCAACTGGAAGCCTGGGGACTGAATGCGCATTTTCTGCGCGACAAACAGGTTTTATCAGATGAAACCTGGACAAACGATCTTCCCTATGTGATACAGGGCTACCTCTATATCAACGACGGTCAGACCCTCACGATTGAAAAAGGCTGCCGGGTATATGTTCATGCCGATGCCCCGATCATTATCGATGGCTCACTCATAGTAAATGGCGAAAAAGATACGGCCGACCGGGTCTATTTCCAGGGCGACCGGATGGACGAACCTTATAAAGACTACCCTGCCGCCTGGCCCGGGATCTATTTCAGGGAAAGCAGCCGTGATAATATCCTGAATTATGCTGTTATAAAAAATGCATACCAATCTATCGCTGCAGAAGGGCCGTCGGTTAATGCTAACCCGAAACTTACTTTAAACCAATGCGTGATCGATAATTCCTACGACGCCGGAATCATTGCGCTCAACTCCAGTATTGTTGCCAACAACTGCCTGGTCAGTAATTGCGGAAAAAATATCGCCATTGGCAGAGGTGGCAGCTATGAGTTCAACCATTGTACCGTAGCCAGCTATTCAAATTCATTTGTACAACATAAGGAACCCGTTTTAAGTGCAAGCAATTCAGATGGTACCAGTACTGCACCACTAAATGCCGTGTTTAGAAACTGTATTTTCTGGGGCGATGATGCCTCCGGTGAAAATAAGCTGGTGGAAAATGAAGTACAGGTGAACAGTGGCGCTGGAGATAATGTGGTTTTCGATCATGTGCTTTGGCGTGTAAAAACAGCGCCTTCAAATATAACTGTCAGCAATATCATCGACCAGGTGCCGCTGTTTGACAGTATCAATGTTTCGAAACGGTATTATAATTTCCGGCTGCAGCCAGGTTCAGCAGCTATCGATGCCGGTGCCACCTCCACTCTTAGTATTGATCTCGATGGTTTCCCAAGGTCTGTCGGTCTACCCGACCTGGGATGTTTTGAGCGACAATAAGATCAGGTTAAATGAATTAAAAAAATCCTCTCTCTCTCGCCGACTTTCCTTTCCGCCGGCTTAATCTTTTATCGGCTGAATACTGATACTGGCGTAACTTTATAT
>JAEZRB010000051.1 GCA_023412975.1 Bacteroidota bacterium
TACCAGTATGCAGATCAATGACCTGCACGATGAGCGCGGAAATGCCACGGGTACCCGGGTAGAGCTAGTGATACCTATCTAATATTCTTTTGTTTCAAAATCGAGGAAAATGAGTATGATAAAAGCAGTAATAATTGATGATGAACAACACAGCATCGATACGCTGAAGTGGAAGCTGGAAAATTATTGTCCGAATGTGACGGTGGAAGCATCATTTGATAACCCCGCTGAAGGCATCCGCTATTTGAAGTCAAATAAACCCGATCTCCTGTTCCTGGATATACAAATGCCAATGCTGACCGGTTTTGATGTGTTGGAAGAACTTGGCCGCGACCTACCTTTTGATATCATATTCATTACTGCTTATGATAATTTCGGGATACAGGCTGTTAAATTCAGTGCACTTGATTATTTGCTTAAACCGGTACAAAACCGTGACCTGAAAGAGGCTATCGATAAGCATCTGAAGAAAGCTTCACAAAAAATTCCTCAAGCACAGGTGGAAGCACTGCTGAATAATGTGCAGGCAGAAAAGAAAGGCAGAACCGGCAAGATCGCGCTGGCTTCGAAGGAAAGTATTGAGTTTGTCGACCCTTTCCAGATCATTTTGTGTGAAGCCAATAGCAATTACACCAATGTGTACCTGGCTGAAGGACGCAAAAAAGTGATCTCCAGGACGCTCCGGGAGTTCGAGGAAATGCTTTCTGTTTATGATTTCTTCAGACCCCATAATTCTTTTCTCATCAACCTGAAACGCGTTAAAGAATTCATCCGTGGGGATGGCGGATACCTGGTCATGGAAAACAAAATGAAGGTGCTGGTATCAAAGAGCAAGCGCGAAGAATTGATGGAATTATTGGGTTAAAGGGGTCGTATCCGGCTCAAAAAAGCGCTGTTTCACTCAAACAGGCGGTCGTTTGGATCAATAGCCAGTTTTTTGCCCACAGGTTTATACATATTTGTCCTTGCGTTCACAAGGTTAATGGCGAAAATCATGCATGAGAAAGTACAGATCCGGACAAAGGATGGCCGTTCTATTACGGTTACCAGCTATCCGTCCACAAGCCCCGATGCAAATAATATGATCATTGCACCGGCGGTTGAAGTGGTGCAGAAGGATTATGAAAAGTTCGCTATCCATTTCCAGCAGTTGGGCTATAATGTCGTCACCTTCGACTACCGCGGCATTGGCGATTCAGCACCAGATTTCCTCAAAGATTTTGAAGCAGGGCTTCAACAATGGGCTGTCCAGGATACCGACGCTGTGATCCGGTTTGTGAGGACGGCCTTTCCCAATAAAGAACTTATCTATATCGGACATGGCATCGGGGGTGAATTGATCGGACTGGCACAGGCCAGCCAGTATGTCAATAAACTTGGTCTGATCAGCAGCTCTCTTTCATGTAAAAAATACTGGTCCTGGCGCGGTAAATTAAAAATGACGATACTGAATTCGGCCGCGAGGCTGTCCAACAAATGGTTTGGTTATTTCCCGGGTACACGCCTGGGTATGCGTCGCGATCTTCCTAAAGGTGTGATGAGTGAACTGGCCAACTGGAGCGAGAATCCAAATGGTTTGTTTGACCTGTTTCCTGAGAATAATTACCGCAAGCTTGAGGTCCCATTGTTTGCTTTTAGCTTTTCCAACGACTGGATGACTCCCGATAAAGCTGTCAGGAAATTACTAAGCTATTTCTCCAGTGCCTGTATTACATGGTTTCACCTGCACCCCGAAGAACTGGGATTGAATGGTAAGAAAAACTATTGTTTTTTTGAAACGCAACTGCAGTCATCAACATGGCAAATACTGGAACGGTGGCTTAATGAAGAAAAAGTCTGCTACCCGGTTTCGCCGGTGAAGGATGAAAATGCAAATTAATTATTCTTGTATTTTCTTAGCGGGCGTAGATATTTAACACCCTTTGAAGTTTGAAATCTTGTTCCCACCTGTCGCCACTGACGCCGGTTATCTGAAGACCATACCAGGAAATGCAGGTGTGGTATGGCGGAATAGCCGGTTTTACCGCTCAGGGCAATCACCTGCCCTTTTCGAACAGTATCTCCCACATTTACCAATACACCATCTTTTTGCAAATGCCAGTAGCCAGCCCTTGAACTGTCTTCATGTTGTATGATGACATAGTTTCCATATGCCCTGTATTTTCTTTTCAATCCGCCACGATCTCCATCTTCCTTGAGTCTTACCACTACGCCATCCCGGGCAGCACAAATTTTGGTACCCCGTTTCATTTTAAAATCAAGCGCAGCTCTTTCTTTATGGGTAAAAGGGCTGAAATAGCCCTGCAGCATACAGTATTTCTTTCCTTTTTCATAAGGCAATGCATATACGTAGCTGGTGTCCTCCGTAACTTTTCCTTTTTGCATTCTCTTTAATTCATCGCGTACAGGGTTCTTGCTTACATAGCAACCCGTCATCACGACGATCAACATTACCGATAGGGATATACGCATTACACCAGCAAAATTGTTGTTCAGGACGGATATTCTAAAGCCAATCATTATATAAAAATAATAAGGAGCGATTAAATAGTCGCTCCTCGCTCAAAAAGTAATATTATTCATGGGCGACGGCATATTCACAGCATAAAACGTCCCGATGGGACGTTGGTTTTCTATGTTCGTTAATGTTTTCTAACCATAAATCGTTCCAATGGAACGCGGAGTTTCCGAAGTTTAGAAGTTCTTTACGGGCCGTTCAGGTTCAATTCCTCTCGGAGGAAATCTAAATCCAATAGGGTGATAGACTTCCTGCTGTACGTCCCATAGGGACGTTTTATGGGTAGCTCCGGCGAACCCGGAACATGTCACCCGTACTGTAGGGACGGTTTATGCTTTTGTGGGAATTGATGAATTTTTGATATTGGATTACGGTTTATACGACATCCGTAAGCATAAAGCCCCAGCGGGGCGGCGTTTTGGTAGCAAAAAACGAGCCGTAGCGATATGAGTGCCGTAGGCACGACGTTTTGAAGGGACGTTTTATGCTGTGAAATCATCCGCGATCATTATTGCGTGTGGTGGAACATTGGCTTCGCATTGATACGTCCCATAGGGACGTTTTATGGGTAGCTCCGGCGAACCCGGAACATGTCATCCGTCCTGTAGGGACGGTTTATGC
>JAEZRB010000114.1 GCA_023412975.1 Bacteroidota bacterium
CTGTAAACTGGGTTTTGGTATTGGTAGAAAGATTGAAATCTGCTCCCGCGCCAATCGAGGCCCCCATACCATAATAGTTGTCCTTGTAAACGTTTACTTTGAAGCTAGCTTTTCCAAACTCCCAACCGAACAACGAAGGCTTGACAATAAGACTCGCGCCAACTTTTTTAAACTCTTTTTTGGACATTGTTTTTTCTACCTTATCGCCGTACTCACCCGCGGCACCATCAAAATCATCAGGCAACCCCCTCATGGTTCTGTTTACGGCACCAGGATTCAAGGTCCAGCCGACCCCCACCCAACTAGCCTCGTCTTCTACTCCTGAACCAGAATTATATGCAAGATTCACGGGATATCCTCCCACATCCAGAAGAGGTATATTGTACTTCAAATCTCCTGTAAACAAATCGACAAGGTCGTTCGTACCTGCAGGTTCAAATTTTGCCATCTCCGGCTGTGAAGGCCCCGAGGTAAGCGCATTTGCAGTTAAAGGCGATAATAACTCGAAACTAAAAATGAGCAAAAAAAATAACGCGATAATCCTTCTCCGTCTTTCTTTAAACATGTCAGTAATTACTTTAAATTATTGCCTAAATAAACTTCGTGCTGGCCCCAGGCACCATACGAATCCATAAATAACAGAGTATCCGGCTCGCAGCCCGGCGCCACTTCAAAAACGATGATCGCTTCATTAGTCTGCAGTGATCTCTTAACGCCAGGCTGATAAAAAACCGGCCGAATTGAATCACCATTTACCAGCGCGATCCAATCCTTATGCATTTCGTACTGGTAGTACTTGCCCAGGTCCAACTGCTTATCCTTATCAAGGATCAATACACTATCCTGAAAACTTACCGCATAAGAAAAAAAACTGGTCCCCGAGTCACTATCTGTAGAGGTTGTCTGAATCACCGCATTGTTAGGCACCTTATCAATGCCTATCATACCGATTCCAGGTTGCCTTATCTCTATAAGATGATGGCTGGGATTATCCTGTTGGGCATGTCGCGTAGTGGTAGGGCTGCATGATAGAACAGCCAGCCCAAAACCTGATAGTATCAAGAATACCTTTCTCATTCAATACTTTTTTCGTCGTATATAAATCTTATTTCTATCGATGGCTCGTTAAAAGGATTTACTTTTAGAATATAATGGCCGCCAGGTCGGAGGTCTGAATCGCTCAGATCCAGGTCGATCAGGTTCAAACCCCTTTTTAATTCTATTTCAGGCAGACGCTTGACCTTCTTTCCTCCCTCCGCCAAATCAAGTACTTCATATTCAAGTTTTTGATTGGCATAGTCATTCCTGAATGAAAACTTCAGGTAATAATTGGCCGTATAATAGTTTCCATTCATCAAAAGCTTCAACTCCCTGTAACTATCTGAGGGTACAGCCGGAGCTTTCTCATCACACTGGACCGTAAACTCCCATACTTCTGATGTCGAAATGATCAATCCTTGCTGGTAAGCAGCTACCTGCCAGCAATAAGTATGACCTTCTTTCAATTCCGGGTAATTTGCAGGATAATTTATCGATGTCGTAGAAATATTATCAAGTAGTAAAAGCGGAACATTTTTCATAATGCTCTCCAATTTATCCGCATGCTTCTTTTCTGTTAGCACTAAACGGAATCTCATTGAAGCATGATAAGGCATGGGTGGTTGCCAACTCAGAACCGGTCTCTTCAGGCAAATAGTATCCGCGTCTGCTGGTAGTATCAAGCTTATCGGTACGAGTGGCTGTATACCGGTTTCAAAACAATTCTCGAACTCCTCACCCAGTTTCTGAACTATTTCGCAGGGAAGCTGTTCAAAACGATTATTCTCGCGTTTATTATGAGGCGCAAGAATATTTAGAAAGATCTCTAATGCCCCTTGCCTTTGCCGAAGTGTAAGCTCCCCCTTTTTTAGTGCCACCGTCAGTTAGAGTTTTCAAATTTAGTGTTCTTTGATTTCATCGCTTTATCCACGACCGGCTGCGCTTCAATTTGTAAATGATTTCCGCTTGCCGGTGTGGATAAAGCTGCCTCACTTCTTTTCAGTTCGGCGTATTTTATCGGCGATAGATAACCCAGTGATTTGTGAGGTCGTTCCGTGTTATAATCCAGACGCCAGTCCTCGCTCATAGCTCGCACTTCTGCCAGGCTATAAAATAGATATGCATCCAGTAGTTCTCGCCTGATACTGCCGTTATTTCTTTCTATGTATGCGTTCTGCATGGGTTTTCCTGGCTGGATAAACTGAAGGCTGATCCTGCGACTTTCATGACTACACCACTCTTCCAACTTGTGACTAATGAACTCAGGACCATTGTCACACCGGATGTTGGAAGGGCAGCCTCTTTCAGTTATCAATCGGTCAAGTACCCTGATCACCCTGAGTGAAGGCATGGATGTATCCACTTCTATGGCCAGAGACTCCCGGTTAAAATCATCAATGATATTCAGCAACCGGAACTTCCGGCCGTCGACCAGGCTGTCACTCATAAAGTCAATACTCCACATCTGATTGGGGGCTGTGGGTAAAGTGAGGGGTTGTTTCACCCGCTCCGGCAATCTACGCTTTGACCGCCGGCGAATATTCAATTTCATGTCTGTATACACGCGGTATATTCTTTTGTGGTTCCACTGGTAGTCTTTGTTCCAAAGCCGGTAGCAGCACTGCCAAAAACCAATGGCAACATGCTTTGTGGTCAGCCCGGTTAAGGCCGTCTGTAATTCTGTATCGTCTTTGGGTTTTGCTTTATACTGATGGCTGGTGCGGGACATGCCCATCAGTTTACACGCCTTTCGGTTACTTAGCTGTTCATCCCTTACTAAAAAATCAACAGCTTCCCGTTTCTCCTGGGGCGTTACAACTTTTTTTCAATCAGGCTTTTCATCGCCCGGTTCTCCAGACTCATCTCTGCAAACATCTTTTTCAATTCAGCATTCTCCTTCTCAAGTTCTTTAAGTCGTGCAACATCACTGGCTTCCATACCGCCATATTTGGCTTTCCAGTTGTAAAAAGTGGGTTCGCTAATACCGACCTCCCGGCAGATATCTTTAACGGCTACACCAGTTTCCTGCTTCTTAATGGCTGCCACTATCTGGCTTTCTGTAAATCGCTTTTTCATTGTATTTAAAGTTTAAAGTTAACAAACTCATTTGTTGTTAACTCTAACTTCTGCTGGCCGAAGTTCGGGGGAGCTTACAGAAGAATATGGACCCAAAGAGCTCAACGCTTGCATACCTGAGATATTTCCCAGATCATGTCCTGTGACATATAAAGAAATCGCAGAAGACAGCCTGACACGCAATTTCAGCAATTCGGTTGTGGAACTTATGAATCAGTTCGACAATATTGATAAAACGTATTTTTCAGACAGACTATCTTTGCTTACTGAAAAATTCGACCTACTCAGTGAGTTGCAAAAGCCGGAGCTCACAGCAGACCTTGCTCTTAAAATAAAAAAGCTTTTCCAGGAACTACGCTCGATTTTAAATCAATTCATATCGAAACAACGCCGGGTGGTTCGTCTCATAAGTACTAGAAAGTGTAATACTAAGATAAAGGATTCCAGGAGGCATATTCGAAACACCATTCACTCGCTATATAAATATTTACCTGAGTTTTCTGACTGTGATGAAAACGACAGGTTTACTCAACATCGCAAAGTAAACCGAACGCTTCACCCTCACAATTCAGAAAACTATGTACAACACAGATTTATTAATCGCCGCGATCGATTCAATTATCGAATCTGCGCATAACAGGTTAACCAATGATGAACTACAGTTATTAACCGATATCAGAGACGGTTTAGCCGTTAAACAAGACTCTCAAGGAGTTGAAGAAAGTTTTTTTCTGCTCGTCAATTTCCTGATAGCAATTAAAGACTATTTTGAAAAAGTGACATGAACATAGGAAGCGCGATAAAACAGGTACGACAACACTTTGGCATAAGCCAGGTTGAGCTCAGTGAGCGAACCGGACTGTCCCAGACTTCGATTTCTCAAATTGAAAGTGGAGCAAAGAATCCAAGTAAGAAAACTATCGATAAAATTTGTGAAGCGTTTGACATACCTGTTGCGATTCTTTATGTCATGGGGATGGAAGATGCAGACGTTCCGGTTTCACGTAAAAAAGCCTATGAACAGCTGTACCCAGCCATGAAAGATTTTGCAATCCAAATGATCGGTAAGCGAAATTCAAAGATCCTTAACAAATAATTTTAAATAAAATCTAATTTGAGCTCTACTCTAGGTCCTGGCATTTATCCAAACAATGATATGGATTCACGCAGGGCAAGAATACCTTCTTCGGAAATGCGAATACAGTACACTTGAACAAAAGCCATATCTTAACCTGGTTAAATAATAGAAGCCGGTTGTATGGCTATGCCATGAGTAAAATAATTATTGATCAGGTCACGCAATTTAGAAGAAACGTTCGGTTTTGGGAGTTTTCCCATTTTTATTGCCAGGTATAGTTCATAAATGAAAAAGAAGTGCTGCTGCGGTATAAAGCAAAGATTTTAAACTAATCTCAGCTCCTTTTCTGAACTGGAACTGACTCTTCATGCCGAATTAAAATAATTAACGGTTATGTCAATGAAATTAAATGATAGCTCCTTTCTTGAAAGACTGGTACAAGTGATAGAACAATCGCTGGCACCAGGATCAATTGTGGAGCGCAATGTTAAGTTGCCGATTTTAGCGTCGGGCAGCGGCGCCACTGCGCAATGTGATGTTGTTATACGTTCAGGCACACCCGCACGCCAGACCATTACAATTGTCGAAGTACAGGACAGGCAGGTTCCTGTTGACATTAACGAGTTTAGAGGATGGCAGCAAAAACTGGATGATGTTGGCGCACAACACCTGTATTGTGTTTCAAGGAAACCCTTCCCGCAAAGCATAAAAGAGAAAGCCGCCTTATCGGGGAATACTATTAAGCTGATCACGCTTACGGAGCTCGATGCAAAACAAATCCCGATTAATTTCTTTAAAACTATATTCATCTATCATGACGTAGATGTACCTCATATTCATAAGAAAGAAGTTATTTTCCCTTCCCTTCAGGATGAAAAGTCACGCGAAAAGCTGTCAGCCGTATTAAAAGATCTCTCGCTACTCAAAACCAATGATCTGAAATTTTCTTTCACCCCGCCGGTACTCACTGCACTTTCGACTATCTGCATTCATCATGTTTCTGGCAGGGCAGATACCATTGATCAGACAGAAACACTGGCAATTGGGTTTGACCGCCCGCTCTTTTTTTTGTATGCGAACTGCGGATTTTTACCGATCAAATTAAACATCGAATTCATCTGGAATTCCAAACGAGTCGAAATCCCCGTGACCGTTCTTTCTTATGATCAGAATGAACATGGTACTCTGGCCTGGGTACTGGAGTCATTTTACCACTCTTCCCGCGGTCCAATATGGATCAAATTTCCTGTTACCAGCTCAGGCAATGAGTATACTATCGCCGGGATGTTCTTAACACTGCCAGCCAGCATGGAGTTTTCAGTCTTTCTCGAAAAGTCTCACACTGATACTGCTATATAATAAGATATCAAGGCCGTACAATAAATGATCGATACTGTTCATCTAGTTAAATCGATCGTGACAAATTCGCTACCAAGGAATTTGAATTTCTGAGAAAATAAAAAAGCAACATTATCATTAGCTGTAGCAAAGAAAACCTGACGGTTTCCGTTAATGGCCACCTCCCTGAGGTAATCAAAATAAGAAAGCACATTCAGATCATCTACATTCATAACAGGATCATCAAACAGCAAAATATTCGGCCCATTTTTTAATTTACGGTTTAACGCAGAGAATACGGAGAGTGACAATGCCGACCTTTGCCCGGTACTGATCTGTGTCAATGGTGCATTCCTATTGGTGTGCTTTCTTCGGAGCGATACATTTCCTGTAATACTGAAAGTTAGGTTATCAAACTCCTTGGGCGAATGAATCATCTTGAAGATCTCCACGATCTCTGCTTTATTACGTTCGATTAACTTTTGGAGATAATCGGATTTCCCATTCGTGATTAAAATGTCATCGATCGCTGTATATGCGTTTTGGGCG
>JAEZRB010000103.1 GCA_023412975.1 Bacteroidota bacterium
TGAGCTTAGCTGTAAAATCTAAATCGACCCTGTGCCAGCTGGGTTCGTCAAGGTTATTGAGGTAAAGACGGTCAAAATCCTTTGACACCATATTCAGCTTATGTATATCAGGCATATTATATCGCAACCCTTTTAGAAAAGGTATGCGTCGGCCGGACATATATTTTACGATCAAACCATCTGAATAAAAAAATGCCTGGTCGCGATCGCGGGGAATGGGTACATACAGTTTACCCTGGCCTGTATCACGCGTGATCCATTTCCATTGATCAAAATGGCGATCCCAGTCTGCGATCAGCATATCCAGCAAACGTGCTTTTAATACAGCCTCCTGGTCCACAGTATTGTCGTTGTCGTCGCGCATACTGTTAAACAGTTTATAACTGCTTTTACCATCAAGACCCACCGGATCTTTTCTTTCAAGCATACAGATCTTATTGGCAAAAAGGGGCCGGTAATATCCAAGTGATGGATCGTCGGGCACGTAAAAAAACTCGGGTGTGGCAACCAGTATATTAGTGGTATCGGCCAATACCGGGATAGCGAGTGGCGCGTAAGGATGAGCTGCCGAAATAAGATCCTGTACAATATTTGATGCAAAACTCTCCCTGAAATTGACAGGAATAGCCCCCGAAGGATCTTTATCAATGGTACGCAAGGCCCATTCATTACCGTCTTTATCTTTCAATTGTAGTGACCTGGTTTGCTTACCGCCACCTACTCCCTCAATAGTAAACCCGCCTTTCTCCTTATTCACATTAAACACTTTCAGGTTGACTGGCGTTGACCATTCTTCCCGGTAGTTTTTGCCATTAAAAAATCTTTTCAGGCTACCGGCATCATTATACTGTCCGCTAGCCGGCGCTTTTACAAAATCCTCGTATACGTAAGCAACCGGCTGCACCGTATCTTCCGGCAGCGGGGGTAGTTTTGAATAGTCGAGGATCCGTTCGGAGTATGCCAGCTTTAAAGAATCATCGGGGTTAGCGTTAAGGGTATAAAAATTTGCTCTGACCGTCTTATTTTTCAGGATATCCAGCGTGGCAAAGCCAAGTTCCCGTGCGGCAAACTCAGCCTTGCGGCCTGGCGATACACGGGTAGTTTTACATCCGCTTCCACTAACTATATAATTATAGCTGCTGTCGCGCAACAATTGCAAGGCATGTTCATGACCAGCCACCATGATCACATGGGGATGTGTCTGCACCGCTTCCATCACACGGTTGATCATATTGGTGTAAGAAGGATGTTTGATATCCTGTGGTGTACCGAACACGCTGCGGGCGATCGGGTATGCGGATCCGATTAAAGGTAAGGGGATATATAAATGCTCACGCAATTCGGTGAACGGGAAAATATGCTGCTTCCAGGTAAAATATCCTCCATGAGGGCCGTTACTCTTAAAAGGATGGTGCGTGGCGAGCAGGACAAGTTTTTTATAATTCTTATTAAGGATATCACCCAGTTCGTTTATCACCTCATCTTCTGTCTTATACTCACAATCGGATTCAACACCTGGCTTATCATTCGCGTGGATCCACCACTGGCTATCCATCACCACTAATACCACATCGTCACCGATCTCTATTTCCACAGGGCCGGGGCAACCCGTTTTAGGAAAAAACTCTATGTTTCCTTCCCCATAGCGATCAACATAATTCTGTTGCCGAATGACGGTTTCGAGCCCGCGCACGCCGCCATTTTCCCAGTCATGGTTACCCGGGATCATATAGCCTTTTGCAGCAGTACCTTTCAACAGGTTGATCTGTGAATCCAGGGCTGCTTTGATATCTGAATAGCGGGCGTAGGTTTCATGAGGAAGGCCTGCATCGTAGAGATTGTCGCCGAGATATACAACGACCGTATTTTTATCCAGCTTTATATTGCTGCGGATGGCGCTTAGCACCGAGGGCTTATCGGGGTACAGGGCACCAGCATCACCTACCAGTATTACTCTTGTTTTTACCGAATCGGATTGCGCCGGGAGCAGATAACAGAGGCCCAGTAAAAAGATCATCAGAACTACCCTGCGCATGATTATCGTTTATGATATGAAAAGAATAATATGTCAGCCACACCAACATCCGCCGCCTCATTTGAAATGATCATGCCCCCGGAAGGTGCAAACGTGATCCCTTCCGGCTGTTTAAAAATTGCCGGATCTATGCGGTAAGATTTTTTCAGCTTGCCGTTTACATCCATTACCACTAATACTTTATTGATAGAGGAAATGATATAAAGCATACCGTCTTTTGGATTGATGGAGGCCGCCGAAGGTTTAAACTTCATTTTCTCTTCTCCAAGTGACTTCGCTATTTGAGTTACGTCTATCTTAAAGGGCGAGGTTTCATATTTACCCGTCGTAGGATCAAAAGCGAATGTGGAAAGGGAATGTTTTTTGTCCGCATCACAATCCTTACAGATTAGTATCAGTTTGTGGCGGGTAGAATCCCAATATAGTATCTCAAACTCGTCCTCACCCGAGCCCTGGTCGAAAACATATTGTTGTACACCAATAGATGACGCCCCGTTTTTTGTTGTATCAAATGATAGTCTTAGAATATTACCAGTACTCTCCAATACATAAAATATGCTGTCTCTCAAAACAAGATCTTCAAAATCGGCTCCTTTTGAAAATGGCCAGTGCCTGACCCGTCTCCCATTACTAATTTTATAAAGCCATCCTTTTTCGTCATTGATGGCAAATATGGAGCTATCGGGAGGATAATAGGCTACGCCGGATATCTCATCAAGTTCCAGGGGTAACTTTAGCTGCACCGCCTTCCCCATATTAAAACCATCGGGACTTTCAAACTTCATCCCTGCTGTACGATCAGTAGATCCGCAATGGAGCGATATAATGCCGATCAGGCAATAGAGTAATTTTTTAATACAAGCATTCATACGATCGCTATGCATTATTCAAATCTTTTGCCATTAAATAGAATATAATGAAATCCGGAATATTTGTTGATGCTTAGAATAGTATAGCGCCGGCTTTAATCACAATTGAGCAATAATTTCCACACTACAGGCAATACCCTATTGTTCAAACGACAGTTTCGTAAAGATACTGACTATCGACTGGCATTTTTTGCACCTCCCCCTCTCAACCCGTGCACACGCCTTTTCTCTAAACAATGCCGGTTGTTTCGTTTTTGTCCATCCCTAATATCCATTACCAAAAATGATCTCTATTTTTGGGACAAATCATGCTATGGCTTTAAAATACCCCGCCGAACGCTTAGCGGTCGCGGTTGACTGTGTCATTTTTGGTTTTGATGGAAAGGAACTGAAACTATTGCTCATACACCGTGGTTTCGAACCTGAAAAAGGCAAATGGAGCCTGATGGGTGGATTTGTGCAGCGTAATGAGAGCCTCGAACAGGCTGCTGCCCGGGTATTGCATAAACTCACGGGTTTGAGAGATGTTTATATGGAACAGGTACATGCTTTTGGCGATCCACGCCGGGATCCGCTGGAGCGCACGATCTCCGTGGTGTACTTTGCACTGATCGATATCCATGAATATGAAAAGCAGCTGAGTGATGATTTCCACCCCGAGTGGTTCTCATTAAAAAAGCTACCCAAACTGATCTTTGACCACAGGCTCTTAGCTGAGAGGTCACGCCAAAGACTACAGTATAAAGCAGCTTTGCATCCCATACTTTTTGAATTACTACCCGACCGTTTCACGATTCCACAACTACTCAACCTTTATAAAGCCGTTTACCAGATTGATCTTGATAAAAGAAATTTCATCCGCAAATTGTCTAACGCCAAACTCATCATCAAACAGAAGGACAAAGAAAAACAAAGTTCAAAACGCGGCGCTTACTATTATAAACTGGATAAACGAAAATACAAGCGGACGGTAGAGGCTTTTATGAGCTTTTTACCCGCAAAATTTTTCGCTGGTGAATAGCCTGTAAAATTTTTTGCTACGATGATTTGATACACTGGTGTTCAGAATTTTTTTTTGTTTCAGTTTATAAGTGTTATTTTAACATTAATCATGAACGACCGTTATGTTATTGGTGTCGATTACGGTACAGATTCAGTTAGGTCTGTGCTGGTAAATGCTGAGAATGGAGAAGAAATAAATTCCTCTGTTTTTTACTATCCTCGTTGGCAAAAAGGACTGTATTGTGATGCCCCTGCGCAACAATTCAGGCAGCATCCCCTTGACTACATGGAAGGGCTTGAGACGACTATCCGCGAATGTGTTCAGAAAGCCGGACCAAAGATCGCGGCAAAGGTAAAAGCTATTTCTGTAGATACTACCGGATCCACTCCAGTTGCCGTAGATAAAACAGGGCAGCCACTTGTGTTGCTGCCGGAGTTTGAAAATAATCCGAATGCCATGTTCGTGTTGTGGAAGGACCATACCGCCACAACTGAGGCAGCCGAGATCAATGAACATGCGAAAAAATTTGCAACCAACTATCTCCGTTTTGTCGGTGGAATTTATTCTTCTGAATGGTTTTGGGCAAAACTGCTGCACCTGTTGCGGGAAGATGATAGCGTAAAAAAAGCTTGTTACTCCTTTGTAGAGCATTGCGACTGGATACCTTTTTTACTTACCGGTGGCAGCGATGTGCATCAAATGAAAAGAAGTGTCTGCGCAGCCGGTCATAAAGCGCTGTGGTCTGACGACTGGAAAGGTT
>JAEZRB010000200.1 GCA_023412975.1 Bacteroidota bacterium
ACCAATAATGGCAACGGTTCTACATTTGGTTTTTTCTTCAAATTCAGCGATGCCAACCGAGTCACAATGCTTTCGGATTTTGAACTGGAATCCGCGGTTACCCTGAAAGAAAGTAGTTACCGTTTAAAGGCTTTACAACAACCCAGCCTTTTGTTCGATACCTATTCTTACCTGCATGTACTGTCTGATCCTGATGCTACAGTAAACGGGGGAAGTTTCGGCGCGGGGCTTCTTTCAGATTTTGAGTTTTATTTTGATTCTGCTTCGGCAGATACAATCCGCCTTGTTGGACGCGTAAATGGCAGCAGGCTGACCTTGATAAGAGCTACGGCCGCGGAAGAGAATGCTTATGTCAACGGGCAACTGGTCGCCGGGTTAAACATTAATAATATTCTGACCTATTTCAAACGTCTTACTGTTGGGTCACAATTGTTTGATGTAAACATCGATCCCATAAACCGGCAGTTTGTTTTTAGCTGGCTCGATGGTAGTGGCAATCTTCAATCCTTTGCTACAGGGTATTATAATGTGGCAGGGGGTGTCGTTTTTACAACGCCTCTTACTGTTGGCTCGCAGACCATTACGGGATTTGAAAATATAACCTGGGATGCTGGCACCCAGACGGTCGGTCTTACGATCAACGGGGTGGCAGCAACTATTACGGGCGTTGTAGTACCGCTCAAAGTTGATATTGGGGCGCCGAAGAGATGGCACGATTATGCTGTTAACAACAATAATACTTATTGGTTCTCCCAGAAAGGCTTTCATGTAAATGGCGTGGATGATGCTTTTGGCATTCAAACACTGCCCAGGTACTTTTACCTGATCTACTGGCCCGAGTATGATCCCGGCAATGGGTTGTTTGCCCCGGTGTTTATCAATGCTGCGGGTACCAGCCTTGAATTGCTGTATGGAACAGCGCCCGTTCCCAATTTTACACCGGACGGGCGGGCGATATTCCTGCAATTAGGCAATTACGGTTCATATCCGGCTACTGGCCCTGCAGGGCAAAGCAGGACATTGCTATATCATCCAAGCGGCTATTATTTTGTACAAACAAGTGCGACGACTTATGATATGGTAAGTGCAAATGATGGCAAATCCTGGATCACGTGGGAATTCTAATCCGGTTCCAGACAGATGTAGTTTATCGCTGTATTATTTTATGAACTGAATTGAATATTTCAAAAGTTTGCATAAATTGATTGATAGATAAACATCTTGTTTGTTTACCTTTTGATTCCGGCTAACATCTAACTTAATCAATACAAAAATTAACGCTATGAGATTAAAATTCGCATCGATACCTTTTGTCTTTTTTCTGTCCGTAACCGTAATACTGAGTTCCTGCGCTAAGGATGGCGACACGGGTCCTCAGGGACCTGCCGGGCCGCAGGGTCCTGCTGGTACTCCAGGCGCTCCAGGCGTTCCTGGCGCTCCGGGTCCCGCTGGCGCTCCTGGTACAGCCAATGTGATTTATTCAGAATGGCTGGACGTGGCTTATGGCTGGAACATCAATTCAAACGGTGATACCCTCGGCCTGGCGGCGGAAATTGAAGCGCCAAAGCTTGTTGATTCCATTTTGTCTAAAGGCGAAATAAAAGTGTTTTTTAACCTGGGCTCTGTCGACAATCCCGATGTAGTTCCGCTTCCATTCTTTGATCCGATTTACTTCCAACCGGCGGTGATCATCAATCCTGATTATTTTGTAGGAACAATCTTACTGTCGTCCAATTTCAATATGGGTACATTTGAAAATGCCGGGGTGAAATATTTTCAATACCGCTATATTCTCATACCAGGAGGTACTGCCGGTCGTCCCGCAGCAGGAGGGAAGACCGTCGACTGGAATGATTATAAGCAGGTGCAGCAACACCTGGGTCTGACGGATTAACCGTTATCAAATCGATCTAAATAAAAAGTCCGGCCGCTTTATTAAACGGCCGGACTTTTTTTAATAAGTTACAGGTATAACTAGTCTTCCCATCCTTTTTTGGCGATACCGGCTTCTATAGCTGCCAGCGCTTTCTCAGCGCCAAGTAAGGTTGTAAGTTTGTTGCCTTTCCCGTCATTACCCTGGGCCATATAAGCGCCTTTCGCTGTTTTAGTAATAACAGCATCCTGAATGGGTACCCCTTTCTCCTTGGTTTTTACATTATAAGCTGTAAGTGTTACTTCAGACATGGTATTGTTTTTTGAATTAGTAATACTTGAAATTAAGCCTTTTGAGCCTTTTAGAGCGGTAAAAAATCCTAAAAGAACGTAAAAAGCCCCGAGTTTTCGGGGCTAATTTGTTTATAATGAATCTGTTAAGTTTAGGATGGGGTAGTTTTCCACCTAATCTTCACCGTTACACGTCCAATTTGGCGTATTTGGCGTGAGTTTCAATGAAATCGCGCCGTGGAGCAACCTCATCACCCATCAGCATACTGAAGATCCGATCGGCTTCTGCAGCGCTTTCTATGGTCACTTTTTTCAGGGTGCGGGTCTCAGGGTTCATGGTTGTTTCCCAAAGTTGTTCGGCGTTCATTTCACCCAGGCCTTTGTACCGCTGAATCGTAACGGCATCTTCCCTGCCACCGCCCAGTTTTTCAACCAGCGCTTTTCGTTGTTCTTCGTTATAGGCGTAGGCCTGTTCTTTTCCCCTTTTTACCAGGTAGAGCGGCGGCTGCGCGATATAGACATAGCCTTGTTCCACCAGGGCTTTCATATACCGGAATACGAACGTCAGGATCAGCGTAGCGATATGCGAGCCATCCACGTCGGCATCGGTCATGATGATCAGCTTATGATAGCGAAGTTTTGAAAGATTAAGCTCTTTAGGATCTTCGGGCGTACCAACAGTAACTCCAAGCGCGGTGTACATATTGCGGATCTCTTCATTCTCGTAGATCTTATGCTCCATGGCTTTTTCTACGTTGAGAATCTTACCACGTAAAGGGAGGATAGCCTGGTAACTCCGGTCGCGCCCCTGTTTGGCCGTGCCACCCGCTGAGTCACCCTCAACCAGGTAAAGCTCACAACGTTCAGGGTCGCGGTCCGAACAATCGGCCAGTTTACCGGGTAGTCCACCACCGGTCAATACAGATTTACGCTGTACCAGCTCACGGGCTTTCCGTGCAGCTGCCCTGGCCTGTGCAGCCAGAATAACTTTATTGATAATGTTACGGGCATCCCTGGGATTTTCTTCCAGATAGATCTCCAATGACCGGGATACAGTTGTATCCACAACACCCATCACTTCATTATTACCAAGTTTGGTTTTTGTCTGACCCTCAAACTGCGGCTCGGGTACTTTTACCGAAATAATAGCGCTAAGACCTTCCCGGAAATCATCACCTTCAATTTCCACTTTTGCTTTTTCAAACAGGTTGTTCTTATCGCCATAGCTTTTGAATACGCGGGTCAGGGCTCTTCTGAAACCTGATACATGTGTACCACCTTCGATAGTGTTGATATTATTTACATAGGAGTAAATATGTTCGCTGTAACTGTTGTTATAGCTCAGGGCTACCTCAACCGCAACATTGGTATTTTCATCAAGACCTTCAACAAACAGAACTTTCGGGATCAGTGCTGCACGTCCTGCATTGGTATCGAGCATTTCAACAAACTCAACGATACCGCCTTCGCTGAAAAATTCTTTGCTGTAGTGAGAACCATCTTCTTCTTTTTCGCGCAGATCGGTAAGACTGATGCGAACGCCACGATTCAGGAATGCCAGTTCACGTAAGCGTCCTTCGAGGATCTCCTTGTTGTAAATAGTGGTAATGAAGATGCTGGCATCGGGCCAGAAATGAACACGCGTACCTGTTGTGTCAATTACGCCGGCTTCACGAACAGGATACTGGGGAACGCCAATATGATATTCCTGCTCGAATATTTTTCCTTCGCGGTGAACGGTCACATGCATTTTGGAGCTCAATGCATTCACACAACTCACACCCACGCCGTGCAAACCACCCGAAACTTTATAAGATCCTTTATCGAATTTTCCACCCGCGTGTAATACGGTCATGACCACTTCGAGAGCAGAACGTTTTTCTTTGCTGTGCATGGCGGTAGGGATACCTCTTCCGTCATCCTGCACGGAGACCGAATTGTCCTCGTGAATAGTGACCGAGATATTTTTACAATATCCCGCGAGCGCTTCGTCGATTGAGTTATCAACTACTTCATAAACGAGATGGTGAAGACCTTTCACACCGATATCACCGATATACATCGCAGGCCTTTTTCGCACTGCTTCCAAACCTTCCAGCACCTGGATACTATCGGCACTATATCCCCCCGTGGCCAGTGGGATCGATTCTGCTATTTCTGCACTCATATAAGGTTGATTCCTTTCTTTTTATGGATAAATTGAAATACTGACAAATGTACGAAAAATAAGGCGTAGAACCGGGTTTTTTCCCTTAAAGAATGGGGTGTTTTTTTAACAAATTACCACCCTTTTTTGAGGTCGAAACCCAGGGACAAACAGGCGCTATCAAAGAGTTCGGGAAGGTCACCATTTGACCGCAATTAGCGGTTATCTTTTTACGATCTGCGCAACCAGGTCCGCTTCGGTGCATACTTTATTGCCAACATATACGGTGCCTTTCATTTCGCAAATGCCGCGGCGAATCGGGGCGGCGAGTTCCATTTTAAGCAGCATGGTATCACCAGGTTTTACCATCTGTTTGAATTTGCAATTATCAATTTTGAGGAAATAAGTATCGTATTGGCCTTCTCCGCTCAGGTTTATAGCCAGGATGCCGCCGCACTGGGCCAGCGCCTCGATTTGCAGTACGCCTGGCATTACCGGGTTACCAGGAAAATGCCCGACGAAAAACCATTCATTAAAGGTTACGTTTTTTACACCCACGATCTGGGAATCGCTCAATTCAATGATCTTATCGACCAGCAGGAATGGGAAGCGGTGTGGTAGTTTTTTTTCGATATAACTGAGATCGTAAATGGGAGGCAACGTGGGATCATAGGTAGGAACACCCTTGATATGCTTATTCTTCTTGATATACTGCTTGATCTTTTTTGCAAATTCCACATTGGAGCTGTGTCCGGGTCTGTTAGCAATAACACGACCTTTGATGGGATAACCGATCAGTGCCAGGTCGCCTACCACATCCAATAGTTTATGACGGGCAGGTTCATTGGGAAAACGCAGTTCCAGGTTATTGAGGTATCCTTCACTCTTAACCTCAATCTTATCCTTTTTGAATATTTTCTTCAACCGCTCCATCTCTACATCATCCACCGGTTTGTCAACGATCACGATCGCATTGTTTACATCCCCGCCTTTGATCAGGTTATGATCCAGCAGCATTTCCAGCTCATGTAAAAAGCAAAAAGTACGGCAGGGTGCGATCTTTTCTTTAAAGTTTTCCATCTTCTTCAACTCGGCATGTTGTGTACCCAGTACGGGCGAGTTGAAATCGATCAGGGTAGTGATCTGGTATTCCATCGAGGGCATCACCACCATTTCCACCCTTTTTTCTTCATCGTGGTGGTAGATATTTTCGTCAATACTGTACCATACCTTGGCGGCATCCTGCTCAGCAATCCCCGCTTCTTCAATTAGTTCCACAAAAGGGCTGGAACTTCCATCCATAATGGGCATTTCAGGGCCATTGATCTCGATCAGGCAATTGTCAACGCCCATACCGACAAGGGCAGCCAGTACATGCTCCACGGTGCTCACCTTTGCGCCATTTGCCTCCAGGGTAGTTCCCCTGCTGGTATCCGTTACCAGGTCGCAGTCAGCTTTAATTACAGGTTGTTCGGGTAGATCGATCCTTTTGAATTGAAGGCCAAAACCCGGGCTGGCAGGTTTAAGGGTAAGGTCAGCCAGGATACCCGTATGCAAACCGGTTCCTGTGATGGTGACCGCGGTTTTTAAAGTATGTTGTTTATCAGGATTGAAATTTGATTTCATGCGTTTACTCTTAAGCGGGGCAAAGATAACGTTTCGGCATGGGGAATCGGGAATTAGGGATTGGGGAATTAGGTTTCCTATTCAAGGATTTGTTCCACATGGGCTAGTTTGCCATCGCTTGTCATCCCCTCGATTATTACCCGGAAAGCCTCACTTACATCATTGTTGTAAAAAGTGACGGTCACTTCGTTATTTTTCGGTGCGGTGATGACGGCAGGATTCCAGTAAAGCGTGGTTCTGAGATCACGGTCTTCGTTGCGCTGGGTAAAGCTGGCGTAATTGGGTGCATAGAATTCGCGGATTGCGGTATATCCAAAAACTTTATTATTCGCTAGCCCTTTGCCCGGCTCTGATTTCATATCACCGCCTTTGCGGGTATAAATGGCAATCGCTCCATTGGCGCCATTAAAACCACCCATGAATGGTGGTCGAAATACTTTGATATACGCCACGTCGTTGGGGTTGATGGATGACACAAAGCTGGGATCAGCCGGTATCTCATCGAGATAGAGTTGTGGTGATCCACCGCGCCATTGCATGGTAGGATTGGGACCATTGGCGTTTATCTGTAAGCCCGGCACTTTTCCCTGCAGGTAGGTAAAAATATTTATCGCACTGGTAGCAAAGGGATCGTTGGTCAGGTCGAACTGGTAACCATCGCCACCAGCAAACATGCCCGATGCATATTTTTCATCTATCAGCTCTTTTTGAGATTTTGTCTTACTTTTTATGATGACATTCTCCAAGGTCTTAACCCTTGCCATCTCTGCGATGCTATTGGCCTCGTCGACAAGACTAAATTGGCGGTAGCTTCCGGTTGTATCAGGAAACAGGCCCTGTGGTTTTATGATCGAAGAAGGTTTAAATGGCGGTGCCGGCAGGCGGTCCGTCATAAACTGGATGGTCGCATCCTTTAACTCATTCGCTTTTTGAAAACTATAATATACCTGTGCCGTATCAAACAGAATAGTAGATGGGTCATTAAAACTACCATTACTTTGTATGGGTGCCATGATCATCTGTCCTTCCTGGTCTTTTTGTTTTACCATAAGTATCACGGATGCATCACGACCGATCTGGCCGGGCAGCACACCTATTACTTTTCCTGACAGGGTTATATAACTAGTGTCTCTGGCAAATTTTGGCGGATCGAATTTTCCTTTTACGATATTATCCCAGTTGAAACGGCGCCAACCATGTGTCAGCATTACCAGGTCGAGGTGCTGGCTTACCGAATCTGACTGGGATGAAAAATAATAAGCCGGGTTATACACTTCACCCCTGAGTTCGCTGCTCAGTAAAAAATGAGAGATAATATTGTTGCTGCTATCAGAACCTATCGCCACATCGGTCACCGAGATCGACAGGTTGGAGCGAAGACTATCGGGGACTTTTATGATCAGTTCGTTCCGCGCCCGTTTATTCAGACCCCAGCGTTGCACTTCCAGTTCGGGCTGAAAAGCATATTCATTGTTGTTGATATAAGTGATCCGTTCTGCCAGTGGGTTCCAGTTTTTGTCAAAGAGTGTGATCGTAAGTATGCCGCTCGGCAGAGCGGAAGTGGGTATCGTTCCTTTGATTGGCGCATTGGTAGGTCGTGATATTTTGAAAGCCAGGTGCTGGAAAATAGTGCCCACCAGGTGGACCGTATCCATCTGGCTCACAAAACCGGGAGAACAATTGACATTAAAGATGCGATTGGTGCCGGACAAAGTCACTTGCAGGGTTGCGCCATCAGGTTTCAAAGTCGGTAAGTCAGTAATATGTTCCGCGCCTTTTTCATCCTTCCATTTAGCCGTGTATTTCACACCTGCTTTTGGCGTAAGAAAAATATAACCCATGCCGTCGTGTATCGCCTCTAGTTTGCCTTCTGTTTTTCCCTGGCTGCTAATCACTGTTCCTTTAACCTTCAAAGGCCTGCCCCATTGATCGTGTGCTTTAAATGCGATCTTATTGACAACACCCGCGATCATTTCACCACCCTCGGGGAAAAAGCTGATTGAAGGAATTGGTTTAAGCTTGCTCAGGCTGGCACCAAGATCCTTGGTGAGCATGGGAATGGCCTTGTAATAAAGAAAGGATGAATCGAAGTTGAGCATCCATTTCGTATAAGCTTTTACATACAGGATCTTTCCCTTATAGTCGAGCGGGATGTCGAACTGTCCATTAGTGACAGCGTCTACAACCGGGCTAACAGAATGTTGAAGCACCGCCCCTTTTTCATCGATCCAGTCTACATAGAGTGTTTTACTATCATCAGCCGGTGCTACTTCGTTCATCATGTAAGCCTTAAACCAAATCGTTTCACCGGCGGAATAAGCGGATTTATCATAATGAAGATAGATACGTTCCGGGCTGTATTGGCTGGCGAAAGTTTCGATATTCTCTTCTATACGCTGCGCCATCGAAGGGAACAGCAAGCCCGTCATTATAGCCAGCAAAAGCAATATTGGTCGATGTAACATAGTGTAGCTCCGGTTGTTGTTGATCATGGCTGTAAATTACAGTAGTAAGCTAAAAAGATGATGCATGTTAACAGTTTCGCAACAAAAATGGGGGCAGCTTGTTGAAGAATTTTTTCAAAAAAAAGAAGCCGGGGGCATTAGATATAAAAAGACCCTTATGTAAAGGGTCAGAGGCTAATTTTTTCCGCCAGCAGTTGTTTTACCAGGGCTTCCAGTTCTTTAACCCGCTTTTCCAGTTCAGGGAGCCGGCGATTGACGGCCTGGCTCCTGAGGGCTGAGGTATAATCATATGCAGGTGAACCCGTTACTGCTTTCCCCGGTTCAATCGACTTACTCACACCACTTTGCGCATTCACTTTAGAGCCATCGCCCAGTTGAATATGACCCACAATACCAGCTTGTCCGCCGATCATCACACCGTTACCGATCTTGGTACTGCCACTGATACCAGCCTGTGCGGCGATCACCGAGCTATTTCCTATTTCTACATTGTGTGCTACCTGGATCAGGTTATCCAGTTTGGCTCCGCGTTTTATCAGGGTAGAACCAATTGTGGCCCGGTCGATAGTGGTATTGGCGCCAATTTCTACGTGATCTTCAATCTTCACATTCCCGATTTGCGGCACTTTGGCAAAGCTTCCATCAGCCTGCGGTGCGAAACCAAAACCATCACTGCCGATGATAGTACCACCATGGATGGTAACGTGATTTCCTATCACACAATCGTGGTAGATCTTCACACCCGGGTGGATGATACAATTGTCGCCGATGGTCACGTTGTCGCCGATATATGCATTGGGATAGATCTTTGTGTTGTTGCCAACCTTCACCTTTTCACCCAGGTATGCAAAAGCGCCGATAAAAACCTTGTCGCCGTATTCTGCGGTTTTGGCAATATAGCTTGGCTGTTGGATCCCGGTCAATTGTTGCTGCATGATCTCCTGGTACTTACTGAGCAGGACGGCGAAGGCAGAATAGGCATCGGGCACCCTGATGAGCGTGGCCTTAACAGGTTGTTTCAGTTCATATGCTTCATTCAGGATAATAACCGAAGCCCTGGTGCTATATAAAAAATCTTCGTATTTGGGATTGGCAAAAAATGTAAGCTGCTGTTCTTTGGCTTCCTCGATCTTACCAAACGAATTCACGACGACATTGGGGTCGCCTTCAATTTTTCCATTGACGAGTAGACTGATCTGGGAAGCGGGGAAATTCATAGTTATAAAGCTTTAAACCCAATGCTATTTTAGAAAACAAAAATAATGTTTTTTGACCGTGCTCCCCAAGTGGTGGTGAATGAGGGCATTGTCCACTTTCGAAATGTCTTTCACCGATCCATCTTTAAACAGGATATAGATTCGCTCGTCTTTCGGGTCGTAGGTAGTATTGCTGGCTTCGCCGGTAAATACAAAATACCCGGCCTCTTCTTTAGACACCGATAATCTTTCCATTGCTTCCTCCAGTTTTTTGTCAACCATTTGAGGCTCAAATGGAGTGCCCTGCAACCTGATCCTGACCAGTTTTCTTTCCACTAAAGAACGGGAGAGCAGGGATAATATTTTATCGGGATGATGACACCAGTTTTTGATGGTAGCCATCACATCATGGTCATCGAGCCTGCAAAAAGTACCGAGGTGCTGCCTGATGTCCTTGTAAGCATCAGGGTTTTGTAAAAAGAAATTCAACTCGGGCGTGGCGGCTTCGGTTTTTTGTCCGGATGATGCCAGCCATTTGGCCCGCTGGATAAGTCTGACCAGCATCATCTCTGCTGCCAAAACTGTTTTGTGCAAGTAAACCTGCCAGTACATTAAACGCCTTGACACCAAAAATTTCTCGATGGAATAAATCGCTTTCTCTTCTACCATAAGCTCGCCATCTTTTACGGTCAGCATTTTAATGATGCGATCATAACCCACCACACCTTCAGCTACACCAGTAAAAAAACTATCACGCACCAGGTAATCAAGCCGGTCCACATCCAGTTGCCCCGACACCAATTGATGAAGAAATCGTTTGGGATGCTTATCGGTAAATATGTCGATCGCAACGCCGAGTTGTCCTCCCAGTTCCTCATTGAGGTATTGCATGATCAGGATCGAGATGGCTTCGTGGTGTACACCCGAAATAAGTTCCTGTTCCAGCGCATGGGAGAATGGCCCATGCCCAACATCATGAAGCAGGATCGCCACTTTTGCACCCAGTTCTTCCTCTGTAGTGATTTCAAAGCCTTTGCCTTTTAATTCCTGAAGTGCATTGCACATCAGGTGGTATGCTCCAAGTGAATGATGAAGTCGTGAATGTACCGCTCCTGGGTAGACCAGGTGTGCAAAGGCCATTTGATTGATATTGCGCAAGCGCTGGTAAAATGGATGGGAAATGATCTGTAATATCAGGGGGTGATCTATAGTAATAAAACCATATACCGGGTCGTTGATGATCTTGCGAACTGTCGACATTGTTGGGTTTTTGTTAAAGGCCGGTAAAGCGCTGTGCGCAAAAGTACAAAGGCAGCTTTTAAAAAGCTATTTTTGAAAATCTGCAATTATGTTTGATAATAGCCGGGAAGACGGTAAGACGGGGTTTTACAAAGTATTTCCGTGATCCGGCATAGACATTAGCCGGTGAGACGGTAAGACGGGGAGGACGGTTTATAAAGTAAATTTCTTTCCGCCTCTCCGTCTTTCCGGCAAGAAAAACTAGCCGGTGAGACGGTAAGACGGGGAGGAAGGTTTATAAAGTAAATTTCTTTCCGCCTCTCCGCCATCCCGGCAAGAAGAACTAGCCGGTGAGACGGTAAGATAGGGAGGACGGTTTATAAAGTAAATTCTTCCCGCCTCTCCGCCTTCCCGGCACAACAAACGTTTGAAAACGATTCATTATAAACAATAAAAATAATGGCCATCGCAAAAATCATTTGGATCGACGACGAAATAGAAAGCCTGCAATCGCAAAAATTTTTTCTTGAAAATAAAGGATACGAAGTACAAACATTTACAAATGGTTTTGATGCCATCGACTATGTGCGCGACAATCTCGTGGATGTGGTATTGATTGATGAAACCATGCCCGGGATCACGGGCCTTGAGACCCTGGCAAAGATCAAAGAGATCAACCAGTCACTGCCCGTAGTGCTGATCACAAAAAATGAAACAGAGAACCTGATGGATGAGGCCATCGGATCACAGATCACCGATTACCTGATCAAGCCGGTGAACCCCAACCAGGTATGGCTAAGCCTGAAAAAGATCATCGACAATAAAAGACTGGTGGCAGAACGAACAACAACTGCCTACCAGCAACAGTTCCGGAACCTATTCATGGCGCTCAACAGCAATCCCGACTATAACGAATGGATGGACATCTACAAGAAACTCGTGTACTGGGAACTGGAAATGCAGAAAAGCGACAGCCCCGAGATGCAGGAGATTCTGCAGAGCCAGAAGAGCGAGGCCAACACGGAGTTTTTCAAATTTATTTCCCGCAACTACGCGGGATGGGTGAAACCCAAAAGCACCGATGGTCCCGTGATGAGCCATTCACTGGTGCAGTTTAAGGTATTGCCACATGTTGAAAAAGGCACACCTTTGTTTTTTGTACTGATAGATAATCTTCGGTTCGACCAGTGGAAAGCCATACAGCCGATCTTTGCGGAAAGCTTCCGGATCCTTGAGGAAGATAGCTTTTACAGCATACTGCCAACGGCTACACAATATTGCCGGAATGCCATTTTCGCCGGACTGATGCCGGTTGATATTGAAAAACAGTTTCCCAACCAATGGAAGAACGATGAAGAGGAGGGTGGAAAGAACTTATACGAAGAGGAATTCTTTCGTGCACAATTAAAGAGACTGGGAAAAGCTGATCTGAAAGTTTCTTATACCAAGGTATTAAACAATAACGCGGGTCTCGACCTTGTCAATAATATCCATAACCTGATGAGCAACGATATCAACGTGATCGTATACAATTTCGTTGATATGCTCAGCCATGCCCGTACGGAAAAGGAAGTGCTGAAAGAACTGGCTGGTGATGAAATGAGCTACCGGAGCATCACTGCGTCATGGTTTGAACATTCGCCACTGCACCAGGCCCTGAAAAAGATCGCCGATAAGCAGATTAAGATTGTTTTGGCGACCGATCACGGCAGTGTGCGGGTAAAAACACCATATAAAGTGATAGGTGATAAGCAAACTACCACCAACCTGCGATATAAACACGGGCGAAATCTTAATTACGAGCCAAAGGAGGTACTTGCTTTCCGCGAACCGAAGGAAATTGGCTTACCGTCACCAACGATCAATTCTTCGTTCATCTTTGCGAAGGAAGATAGTTTTCTTTGTTATCCCAACAACTATAACCATTACGTAAATTATTATCGTAATACATTTCAACACGGCGGTGTAAGCCTGGAAGAAATGATAGTACCAGTGATCAAAATGCAAAGTAAGTAGCCCAAAACTGTGTTGGAGAATGTGGAAAAGTATTGATATCGAAAACAGGCGAAGCAGTAGCTTCGCAATGGTAAGTATTTGCATTTGGAGCACTAAAATTTTTGTACATCGGAATGAGATATACGCAAACTACTTTAGATAAACTGGAAGCTATCACAGCGCAGGCGGGCTATGTTTTACGTTATGAAAGAGGCACTTTTCAAAGCGGTTATTGCATCCTGGAGCAAAAGAAAGTGGTGGTGCTTAATAAATTTCTGCAATTGGAAGGTCGCATTAACACACTTGCAGAACTGATCCCTCAACTGGAGATCAATGCTGATTTACTTACTGACGAATCAAAGAAATTATACCTTGCAGTTGTCGCGCGGCTTGAGACAGAAGAAAATGGGCCGGACCTGCTCAAAAACGACAAGTAATTCAGCGGCCTAATATGTTTTAACGCTTCATGCGTTAACTTTATGCCGTGTCTTGTCCCCCCCTCAAAATAACTTTTCTTGGTACCGGCACCAGCAGTGGTGTACCCATGATCGGATGCGATTGTGAAGTCTGTATCTCCACCGACAAGAGGGATAAACGACTTCGTTCGAGTATATTGGTGGAGTCACCGAATACGCGGCTGGTTGTGGACACCGGGCCCGATTTCCGGTACCAGATGCTGCGCCAAAACGTGAAAAGCCTCGACGCGGTAGTTTTTACGCATCCTCACAAAGATCACCTCGCGGGACTGGATGATATCAGGGCGTTTAATTTTTTCCAACGCAGACCAATTGATGTGTACGCCGATTCGCTGACGGAAGAAGCAGTGCGTCGTGATTTTTATTACGCGTTCAGTGATACAAAGTATCCCGGGCTACCGGAACTAAACCTTACTACCATATCCGAAGAGCCGTTTATGGTAGGGGATATTCCCGTGACACCCGTCCCGGTTTGGCACCTGAAAATGCCCGTAATGGGGTTTCGCTTTGGCAGATTCACCTATATTACCGATGCCAACCGGATCGAAGAGGAATCAAAAGATCTGATCAGGGGCAGCGAAGTGCTGGTTCTGAATGCCCTTAGAAAAGCAAAACATATTTCGCATTTCAGTCTAAAAGAGGCGATCGCGATGGCGGGTGAGGTAAAGGCGGGCACCGCTTACTTCACACATATTTCCCACCAGCTGGGGAGGCATGCCGAAGTTGAAAAAGAACTTCCCGCAGGTATGCACCTGGGTTATGACGGGCTGGTACTTGAGTTTGCAGGTGTTAATTGATATATTTCCGGAGCTAACACTTGTTAGTTTCGGATAATTTTACTTACTTGCATTGCCTTTAACGATTTGCGTGCTGTTAAGAATTAGAAACAGTCAATGTTATGTGCCATCACAATTTTATGTGGTGGCACATCTTTTAAACCTTAAACTTATTGCCGGATGGATTTTGCGATATCTGAGATAACCCAGCAGGTGGCACAAACCGCGAGGGATTTTGCACAACAACATATCAGGCCGGGCGTGATGGACTGGGATGAGAGCCAGGAGTTTCCTGTACAGGTTTTTAAGGAAATGGGTAAACTGGGTCTGATGGGCGTATTGGTACCTGAAAAATATGGTGGTGCAGGCCTTAGTTATTTTGAGTACAAGACGGTGATCGAAGAAGTGGCCAAAGTCTGTGGTTCGATCGGGCTCAGTCTTGCGGCTCACAATTCTCTTTGCACCGGACATATACTGGCATTCGCTAACGATGAACAGAAAAAAAATTATCTCCCAAAGTTGGCCTCTGCTGAGTGGCTGGGTGCCTGGGGTCTTACAGAAGCCAATACCGGCAGCGATGCGGGTAATATGAGATGTACCGCGGTAAAAGATGGTAACGACTGGATCATCAACGGCACAAAAAACTGGATCACCCATGGGAAGAGCGGAGACCTGGCAGTAGTGATATGCCGCACAGGCGAGCCCAGGACAAAAAATAATTCAACAGCATTTGTGGTTGAAAGAGGCACCCCCGGTTTTAGTGCAGGTAAAAAAGAAAATAAACTCGGAATGCGTGCCAGCGAAACTGCGGAAATGATCTTTGATAATTGCCGCATACCCGATACTAATCGCCTTGGTGATGTAGGTGATGGTTTTCGCCAGGCCATGGTAGTCCTCGACGGTGGACGTATATCGATAGCCTCGCTTGCACTAGGTATCGCGAAAGGCGCTTACCAGGCAGCCTTGCAATATTCACAGGAGCGTCACCAGTTTGACAAACCTATTTCAAGCTTCCAGGGTATATCTTTCAAACTGG
>JAEZRB010000202.1 GCA_023412975.1 Bacteroidota bacterium
ATATAAACCCCCGCTATAAAATTGGCAGTGATATCCTGGAATGCAAAGCCGAGGATGATGCCGATGATGCCAGCGCCCGCCAGCAACGAGGATACGGCCTTATTAAGCTGGAGTATGTCCAACGCAATAAACAGACCTGCAAACAATACTGCTACCTGGGTGATCGTGGCTATCAGGCTGCTAACAGAAGCTTTACCAGATAGCCGGATAATAATCCTGTACAAACTGCGACGAACCAATTTGGCAACCAGGATCGCCATCAACATCACCAGTAAGGCTATTGCAAGGTTGGGCAGGATCTTCGCGAGGGAATGCCACCAGTTTTCCAACTTATCTTCGATAAGGTTTACCCAGTCTTTCATGTCTTGGTTTTACCTGCAGGATTATTCATACATATTATATGTGACATTTATCTGACCGCGTACTTCATCCATTGCGCGGATCATTTGCAGGCTGAACTCATGTGAGAACATTTCGCTTTCGATCTTTCCCGATTCAAGGCAGCGCAAAACCTCCTGAACTTCGAAGTGGAGGCCATGGCCTTCCCACTGGCATGGATAAACGATTTTATTTTCTCCTTCCACCTCTAGTTCGATACCCGGGCATTTCTCAAACCAGGGATTGAGAATGCGGATAGATCCCCTGCTTCCATGAATTTCGGCGGGAAGTGCCGATTCAGCTTTAAGAGACGATTCCAGGACTGCATGTTGCCCATTGTTGTATTGAAACAGCATGGAGCAATCTTCGTCTACGCCTTCTTCGGTCAGGCTGCCTATTGCTTTAATGGTATCGGGTGTTCCCATCAGTAGCATAGCAAGGAATACAGGATAGATACCCAGATCGAGTAAGGAGCCACCGCCGAGGGCCGGATTGAAATAGCGGTTATCTGGCTCCTGCGGAGCTTTATATCCCATAGAGGCCCTCACAGAAATGAGTTCGCCTATCCGATCCTGCGACATTAGCGACAATAGTAATTGGATGCTGGGCAGGAACCTGATCCACATAGCTTCCATTAAGAAAGTCTGGTTGCGCCGGGATGCTTCCACCAGTTTTTCTGCCTGTGCCGCGTTGATAGTCATAGGCTTTTCGCAGAGTACCGGAATACGGCGTTCGAGGCAGGCCAGGGCCTGCTCATAATGATGCGGATGAGGGGTTGCAATATATACTGCCTGCAGGTTTTCGTGTTGAAGAAACGCTTCAATATCCAGGTAGCTACCGGTCACCCCGAATTCCGACGCAAATGAGTCTGTAGAATCGGCACTGTGACCGAGTACCGCTACCAGATTTTGCTGGGTTCTCACCATCTGAAGATCGCGGGTGAAATCGCGTGCTATACTTCCCGGGCCTATAATGCCCCAGTTTAAATGATCCATATTGAGGTATTGTACACTTAGTAAATCATATTATATGCCATGTTTACCAGGAAGGCTGGTGGTGGCAAACGGGCAAATGTTTTTTGCAATGAGTAAGAAAAGCCCCAGTTTAAAAATCTATCGAAGCCATAACCATAACAAGCACGGTAAATAAAGCATTTTTTCTACTGGCATATCGTTTGACATAGTACAGGGTAACCATTTTTTTTTAACATCAAAAACTAGAATACTATGCCTAACACAAAAACCAGGAAAGCGCCGGCGGGTAAGACAAAAAGTTCGAACGGAACTGCGACTGCACAATCCAATTCTCAGCTCGAAAAATATTTCATTGATGCCCTCAAGGATATTTACTGGGCAGAAAAACACCTGACCAAGGAATTGCCGCGCATGCAGAAGGCTGCAACCACGCAGGAATTGAAAGATGCGATTGAGGAGCACACAGCCCAGACAGAGGAACAAGTTGCACGTCTCGAACAAGTATTTGAACTACTGGGCAGAAAGCCCCAGGCTAAAAAATGTGAAGCTATGGAAGGACTTATTAAGGAAGGACAAACCGTAGTTGAGGAAACAGAAGATGGCAGCATGACCCGCGATGTAGGTATCATCATGTCCGCACAGAAAGTAGAACATTATGAAATCGCGTCTTATGGCGGATTGGTGTCACTTGCCACGATCATGGGAAACCAGGAAGTTGCTGACATCCTGTCGACGACGCTGGAGGAAGAAAAAGAAACTGATAGCCTGCTCACCCAAATCGCTGAAAACGATATTAACTGGGAAGCAGAACAGGAAATGGAATAAGACGATTAAGCGTGATTCATTAGCGGAGTGAGTAAAGAAAAAGCCAGGTAATTTCCTGGCTTTTTTCATTTTTTCACCTTTACGATAGCGACGGGCAACAGCACTACAATGAATCGCGACGATTCATACTTGTGTCGGTCATCATTGATGTATCCCTGTTCATCGTGTTGTCCTGAGGGGCCACAACTGTGTCCGTATTGATCGTATCGGTGGTGTCTGACTCGTTGTTGCATGCAAACAATGCGGCTACTAAGAATAATAAAAACAGCTTTTTCATAATCAAAATTTTTTGTTATGAAAAACATTCAATTATATTGCCAAAGCAGCTAACACTTTACATGGGCTTGATGCTGCTGTTGTTGGGGTGTGTAGGATTACTTGTTGTGGGTAACGAAATACACAATTAAGGAAATCGTGGTAACAACACTTCGTTGCAATTACCAGTCCCGGGATAATTGCCGGCGCCTTGTCCAAAGCCCCAGCCAGCACAATAGAAAAATCGTTTGTAAAACTCCATCCAGCGCATACACCCACCGAATAGTGTCAGTTGCAGTATAGTAAAAATCAATCACCAGCAATCCCAGCGAACTGGTCATACCTAAGATAATGACCAGCCAATGATCTTTTTTTACGCGGCTTGCGAGTAAAAAGATAGTGGCGATAGCGACCAGCAATACGGCGACGGTTTTGACTAACCAGGTATCCGTTTTTGGACCGGTTACTGTCATGAAGGTCTCAATATCAACCAGCGGCCAGAAAGCGGTGAGTAATGTGTAAACGCCCTGGAACTTTGATAAGGAATTAAAGAAAGTATGTATTGTCATATTGCATATACTGGATTCAGGAAGCCCGGCAGGTTTTCAACCTACACAATTGTTTGTGATACCATCTTGTGCCCATAACCAACCGAACCTCCTGAAGCCAGCAGCTTCAGACCCGTCACAGGGCATCTGCAGGGGTAGTCCTGTAAGCTGGCCGCGACCCGGTTGCCTCATCGGTACCATCATGACCATGAGTTTTTACCAGCTTGTTGTACAACCCGATGATCAGCAGGGAAGGTGCCCACTGGCCAAAAAATAAACTTGCATGTTTTTTCCTTGTCAGGAAGAGTCCCAACGATAAAGCCATCGTACCTACTGCTGTCCATAAATAAACATCAGATGGAAGTTTAGCGGTTTGCTCTTCGATCATCCTGGCGGTCTTGCCTTCTTTGTGTTTAGGATTGTGATTAGGCATACAATAAGATTTAGATTAAAGAATAAGGCTACAAGTTTTCTTCAGCCACAAATATGAGGCCGTCAAAATGAAATTGTGGAAAATAACCACCTGGTCTAAATAGGCCATGCCAATCAACTTTATTCGCCTGTCTCACTGTTAGGCGCATCGACAGGTTTTGACTGCGACGATCCCTTTTGTCGAAAGAAAATCGAAAAACCTACGATGGTAAATACGGACAGAAATTCACTTTGCCAGTTCTGAAAAGACTCAAACCAAAACCTGGAGCTTGACATATGTGGAAGCATATCGACAGGCGGCAGGCCCTTTGTTGCCAGTAATTCGTTTCATTCCTCATGCTGCCATACAGGTGCAATACAAACGAAAGGATAAAAAGTATAACCAACACTTTACTCAAAGAGTTTCTGTACAGGGCGAGTATAAAACCTCCGGTCCTTACCGGCCAGGGGGCATCTTTCTTATGGGGATCAGGTTCACGGTCAACCTCTTCCTCTTCTTCGATCTTTTTCGATTCCGAGGTTAAGAAGAAAAACAGAAGACCAGGGAAAGGCTATTCTTTTTTATAATGGTTTTCATGTTGATAAATTATATACTCAAGGAAGGCCAAACTTTGTACCAAGGCATTGAAGGAGTTTGGCACCCTGGCACACAAGAGGAAAAGGGGAATATTCTATTTAGCAGTTGCAGCAGTGACATGCCATACAAGGTATTCACCCGGCACTAAGTGAAATTTCTGTTTACGTTTTACTTTTGCCTTTTCCCCGGAGAACAGGTCTTCGTACTCACCGGGGATGGCAGGGTGGTCAATAATAAAGTCAGCCTTGTCTTTTGATAGGTTAAGTAAAACCAGCACTCTATCCTGCTGTCGCCGGCACAGGTAGGCTAATACTCCATCACTGCCTGTCTGTAGCATCAGGACAGAAGCGCTTTCCTGTAATGCTTTATTCCTTTTTCGAAAATGGAGCAGGGTTCGGTAGAAATCTTTTAATTCGACATCGCCCTCCCAGTCAATAAAATCCTTTTCAAAAAAGGCGAGACGTTTTTTATTGGGCTTTTCCTGGCCGGAGTAGATCAGGGGAATGCCTGGCCAGGTACAACAAAAAATTGCCATGGCGAGGGCTGCATCACCATATTTTTCATACTCTGTACCATGGTCACTATTTTCGTCGTGGTTGGACGTAAAAAGAAGTTTCCTGGAACCGATTGGGTAATGACTGTATTGGATCAGAAGGGGAGTGATGGCAGAAAATTCCAGCTCTCCTTTCATGTATTTATCTATACTTCGAAGTACTTCCCATCCATAAGTCACATCAAAGGCTTCATGGTATTCCAGGATTTCACATTCCGCCAGCCAGAAAAGTGGTTTGATTGCATCGCACTCTCCACGTGCTTCCAGCCAGAAGTCGAGTGGTACGGTACGGGCCATATCGCATCGGAAACCATCAATATCGTATTCGCGTATCCAGTGTTTCATGGCAGCGATCATTTCCAGACGTAGCTCCGGTATCTCATAGTTAAGGTCGATCACGTCAATCCAGCCATAGAGTCCTGTGAATTGACCTTGTTCATCCTTTCGATACCAGTCTGGATATTTAACAGTCCACTGGTGATCGTAGCCTGTATGGTTGGCCACCCAGTCAATGATCACCTTCATTCCAAAGTCATGAGCCGTCCGGATCAGTGCTCTGAAATCTTCAGTACTCCCGTAAGTTGGATCAATATCGGTGTATGAACTTGCTGCATAATAACTACCGAAAGTGCCCTGCCTTTTTTCAACACTAATAGGCGTAATAGGCATCAGCCAAAGTATATCTACCCCCATCACATGAAGTCGTGGTATATGTTGTGTAAAGGCCTGCAAAGTTCCCTCCCGGGTGTACTGACGCACGTTTACCTCATAGATATTTGTTCCATTACCCCAGGGAACAATGGGGAAAGCTATACTCATATCTGGAAATAGTGTTTACTCAACTTTGCAAGTACTGTACCACATGACGGATGCCTGGCAGGGGTGAGACTATCACCTCACCTAATATTCTTACTTAAAAAAAGTCCCCCTCCTGTATAAGCACAGATTTTGTGTAGAAAGCATATTGGACATTTTTACAAAACAAAACAATGAACGTATTAGTTATTAACGGGCATCCGCGGGCTGACAGTCTTTCAACAGCGTTCACCCAGGCCTATGCAGAAGGGGCGCGGCAGGCAGGAGTTGAAGTAGCGGTGTTGACTGTGGCGAACCTGAATTTCGATATCAACGTTACTACCCGGCACAATCATGAACAACCGGTAGAGCCAGATATTTCCCGCTCCCGCCAACTGATCAGCTGGGCGAACCATATTGTTTTTATATATCCGACCTGGTGGGGTACAATGCCTGCACTATTGAAAGGATTTTTTGACCGGGTCCTCGTGGCCGGGTTCGCTTTTGAAGAAACGGATGGAGGTACAGGTTATGAACCAATGTTGAGGGGCCGCACTGCGGAACTCATTACTACGATGGATACGCCGAGAATGGTCTACCAGTTAATTTACCGCGCCCCTGGACATAATGCCATGCGAAGATCAATACTCGAGTTTTGTGGGTTTACATTCACAAATGTGCTCAGTTTCGGCCCGGTAAAAAAAGCGAATGAATCTAAGATTGCATCATGGATATCAAAGGTCAAAGACCGGGGCAGAAAGCTCAGGAGAGGCGCATTATCCACATGGAAAAATATATACCTCTCCCTTACGGCCTGGATAAAAGCTATACGACTTCAATTCTATCCCATGAGCTTTATTGCTTATACGGCCGGTACATTTGCTGCTCAACAATCGGGGTATGGTTTTGATGCTTATGTGTATTGGCTGGGGTATGCATGGCTCTTCCTGGTTGAAGTAGCTACTGTTTTAAGTAATGACTATTTTGATTTCGATTCAGATCGGCGTAATGGAGCATATGGGCCGTTTACCGGCGGCTCCAGGGTATTGGTGACCGGGCAAATAAATTTTGGACAAATGAAAAAGGGTATTACGTTAAGTTTATTTGCCTCGTTTGTCCTCCTATTATTTTTGATACCTGCATCATCGGCAGCTGCCAGCGCCCTCTTGTTAACATGCGGCGCAGTTTTTATCCTGGCTTTGGGTTACACAATTCCCCCGCTTAAACTGTGTCATCGGGGCCTGGGTGAACTTACGGTGGGCCTCACTCATAGCTTTGCTTTGATTGTTTGCGGGTATGTTTTCCAGGGGGGCGTTGTCTTCGATAGCCTGCCCTGGTTTATGAGCCTGCCATTGTTCCTGGCTGTGCTTCCTTCAATTACACTCAGTGGTATCCCGGATCATGATGCAGATAAAGAGGCCTCCAAGAAAACGCTGGCAGTAAAACTTGGAAAAAAAGGAGCGGCAAAGGTGGCATTGTATTTTACAGTATTCTCTATAGCTACCTTACTTGTATTTGAGATATTGGATACGCTACCGTATGCTTTCGAGGGAGTAATTTATGGTGTTTTACTTCATGCGCTGCTGTTGGGAGTTTTATTATGGCGATATATCATCAATAAAAATCCTCCCGCGAGGATCGATGGACTAATGGTGGCATCATTGACTTACCTGATGTGGTTTGCCATTGTGCCATTGGTGCATCTCCGGTGATCAATACCTACAATATGGGATTAACAAGTTATAAGAAAAAGCGAAGTTTCAGCAAGACGCCTGAACCGAAAGGCGGAAAATCGAAGGGAAATTCATTGTGCTTTGTAGTACAGAAGCATGATGCCTCTCACCTGCATTATGACTTTAGATTGGAGATGCGTGGTGTTTTGAAAAGCTGGGCTGTACCAAAGGGCCCCTCAACAGACCCAAAAGTGAAACGACTTGCGATGATGGTTGAAGACCATCCATACGATTATCGAAAATTTGAGTGGATAATTCCGAAAGGTGAATATGGGGGTGGCACTGTAATCGTATGGGATGAGGGCGAGTATTCTGTTCCCGGATTTAAATCATCGGAAAAATCAAAATTGGAAAAGGAATTATTGCGACAATTATATTCGGGAAAACTGGTTATTAGTCTCAAGGGACAGAAGCTTAAAGGCGATTTTGCATTGGTAAAAGCATCCGCACGGGGAGAAAACGCATGGTTGCTGATGAAACTGAAAGACCGGCATGCACGTGTTGCTGATGTGACAAGAAAGGCCAGATCGGTAATATCAGACAGAACTATCCAGGAAGTACAAAAGGCAGCAGATAATGTCTGGCACTCAAATAGAGGGCAGAAGAAACCTGCACGCAAGAGATCTGGAGCGATCACGAAAAAATCCGGATCTGCGCCGGCCGGCTCAAAGCAAGCTATGCCTGCTGGTATTTCGCCCATGCTTGCAACGTTGGTCAACAAACCTTTCGACGATGATGAATGGACTTACGAAGTGAAATGGGATGGCTACCGCGCCATTGCACATCTCAATAAAGACAAGGTGGAAATCCGTAGCCGAAACAACAAATCGTTTAACGCAAAGTATTATCCCCTACACGATGCCTTGAAGCAACTGAAGTTAAAAGCAGTGGTGGACGGTGAGATCATCGTTGCCGGTGATAATGGAGTTTCCAATTTTGGTGATCTCCAGAATTGGCGAAGTGAGGCAGACGGTGAATTACGATATTACTTGTTTGACCTATTGTGGTTTAATGGATACTCCCTGGTGGACCTTCCACTTGAGGAGAGAAGAGCAAAACTGATCTCCATTGTGCCGGAGCATCCACTTATACAAATAAGTAAGAGTTTTGAGGTTACAGGTACAGAATTTTATGAAGTTGCCCGACAAATGAAACTGGAAGGTATCATGGCTAAGCGCCGTGACTCGGTTTATACGGAAGGTATTCGTAGTAAAGACTGGCTCAAGATAAAAATATCAAATAGACACGAGGTTGTGATCGGCGGATATACACGAAATGAAGGAAGTTCGAAAGCTTTCAGTTCTCTGCTGGTAGGGGTATTTGATAAAAGTCGACTCATGTATACGGGCAAGGTAGGTACAGGCTTTTCTGATAAACTGCAGAAGGAAATGATGATGAAGTTCAAAAAGCTGGAGCGTAAGAAAAATCCTTTTGATATAGAGCCTGATATCAATAAGCCTTCGCGGTTCAGGCCGAACCCGCCAGTCGCGAAAGCAACATGGCTCAAGCCGGAATTGGTCTGTGAAGTTTCATACACTGAAATTACCAGTGATGGTGTAATGAGACACCCCTCGTTTGAAGGTTTACGTAATGACAAGTCGGCGAGGGAGGTAAAAGCCGAAATACCGGTTGACGTTGGTCCAACTATTCGATCCGCATCACGCCGTAGCCAAAAGATAGTAACGAAAAGTGCTGGCAAAACTTTAAAAACTTTAGTTAACCCCAGCGAGAAACAACAGACCAGGAAAATAAATGGTAAGGAGCTAATATTTACGAATCTTGATAAATTATACTGGCCCGTCGATAAAATACAAAAGCGGGATGTGATAAATTACTATTTCCAGGCCGCGCAGTATATGTTGCCTTACATGAAAGACCGTCCTCAGTCCTTAAACAGGCATCCAAATGGAATAACGGGAAAGAGTTTTTACCAAAAAAATGTTGCAGATAAATTCCCAACCTGGATAAAGACACATGACTATAAAAACACGACAAAAGCAGGTACCAAGAAGTTTTTTGTGTGTACAGATGAAGCTCATTTGCTTTATATGGCTAACCTCGGTTGCATTGAAATGAATCCCTGGCATAGCAGGGTACAAAATCCGTCTAAGCCGGACTGGTGCGTGATTGATCTTGATCCGGATGATAGTAACACGTTTACACAGGTTATGGAGGTAGCCAGGGTAATTCATCAGATCCTTAAATCGGTAGGCGTAGTCGCCTCTATTAAAACTTCCGGGTCAACCGGACTCCACATTTACCTTCCACTGAATGCCCGCTATGAATATGAGCAATCGAAGCTTTTGGCGCATCTGCTTGTTTCCATCGCTCATCGGGAACTGAGTGACTTCACCAGCCTGGAGCGCACGCCCTCAAAGCGTAAGGGCAAAATATACCTGGATTTCCTTCAAAACAGATCTATCCAAACCATCGTTGCTCCATATACCCTACGACCGAAACCTGGTGCGACCGTATCAATGCCGATTGAATGGGAAGAATTGAAACCTGGCCTTAAGATATCAGACTTTACTATTTTTAATGCTGTAAAAGAGATGCCTCAAAGAGACCCTCTGTTCAGAGGGGTACTTGGAAAGGGTATTAACTTGCAAACTGTTATTAAAAAAACCGAAAATTTATGAGCGAGGATAAAATATTTGATATAGAGTTTGAAAGTAATGGTCGTCGTTATACAGGATGGGTTAACCCTTCCGACGAGTTCCAGGAAGATGGTTTCCCGGTATCATCACATGTAGTTTTGGATAATGTATCGTTTGGATATCTTTCGTTCAATAATGGGAACTGGTCTGCCAACGAAGAGAGGCCGTCCGAACTGGTGCAGGCAGTGGGGGAGCAGATCCGTCTGAAATACAAATCATCAAATATCCAAAATGCCGGTACCAACTGAGATTGTCGGCATAGCAGCCGGGATTTGTACTGGGGTAGCGATGCTGCCCCAACTAATTAAAATAATACGCGAGAAAAAAGCTGAGGACATATCATTTGTGATGCTTTTTGTGTTGATAGCTGGCTTGGGTGGCTGGGTATGGTACGGGGTGCTCAGGGAGGATTATCCAATCATTATAACCAACGCATTTTCCCTGCTGGTTAATTTTGCAATTGTCTTTTTTAGTTACCGGTATCGCCAAAAAAAGAGCTAGTGGCCACAGACGTTCTATTTATCTGCTGGAAATATAAAGTGTGGAAAAAATTTCCTTCATAATTGACGCGGGGCCACGTTCTAAACCTGTAATGAAAAATCCTCGCTGTATTTTTCTTTTTTTGTCCCCGGGCATATACTTTGATGTTTATGATGGGTAACTTATTCTGAAACATTCAAAGTCATATCATTAGCGTATGCAATCCTCGATAACGCCCGAATTTCTTGAGATGCTTAAGGCAGAGCTTCGTGACCTCGACCAGCAATATGTAAATATTGGCCGCAGGAAAATGCGGCCCAGTCAATGTTATCGTATAGATGTCAATCCCTTACATCTGTTATTCAACACCAACTGTCCCGACGAGCTTAAGCGAAAGCTTGAAGCAATAGTCTCAAAGTATACCGGCAAGGATGAAAGTAGCTCATAAAAAAACGGATGGACCGGCGAATGTTGCTGACTTGCTTGGACTGGGAAAGACTCTTGAGCATGAAGGCAAACCTGAAGACGCAGCCGTTGCTTATGAAAAGGTCATTTCCCATGATCCGCTCAACGAATATGCCTTCAACAGGCTCATGATCATCTATCGAAAACTAAAGAAGTATCGCAAAGAAATTACGATCATCAAAAAAGGGATTAGCAATTACCAAAAATTCTTTCGGTCAGCCTCGCGTCTAACTGCTAATCGCAAGGTCGCTTCATTGAGTAAGTCGCTTTCTCAATCGCTTGGTCTTACAGATAAAAAGGGCAACGAAATTCATGAACGGCAACCGGTTGGGCGATGGCGAAAGAGATTGCTGGTCGCGGAACGTCAGGCTAAACGCTAAATTTCTTATGAAGGAGGTTTGGTGATTTTTATGCAGGAAAATGAAGAATATATCCTATTTGTTTAAAATACATGCACGCGTAGGAACAGAGTAAAAATTCCCTTTTTTTATTAGTTTATCTTGACATACGCATAGTGGGGTTTGATGTATTGATTCAGGAAGCTTCCTTTAGACTTCGATGACTTCAATTGTTGATAGGTCTTTTCCGGCACATTTTTGTAGTCGTAGATATGGCCGGACAAGAATACGATACGCAAAGTATGTGTATCGGGATAGTAGTGGTATTGCGATATGACGCTTGAAGGCATAGGCGGGTAATATGATGAGATATCTAAAAATTTGTGCCAATGCGTGTGCTCTATGTTGATGCAGTTTTTTGTTTTGGGCTCATATTGGCTAATGATCTTTAATTTTAAGTACATATTTATGGGTGTAACCCTTAAATTTTCTGAACCAGGCCTTAAAAACATATCATGACAGCGCCATTGAAAATTTTAATGCTTGAGGACGACCCTACTGATGCTGAAATAGTGCAGTGGTCATTAAATGACGCTTTCCCCTGCCAGTTTCAGGTAGTGGCCAACAAAGAAGCTTATTTTTCTGCTCTTGAGGAATTCAAACCGGATCTGGTTCTTGCCGATAACGCGTTACCGAGATTCAGTGCCAGGGAGGCCCTGGAAGAATTGAACCAGCGTACACCAGGGATACCCTTCATT
>JAEZRB010000204.1 GCA_023412975.1 Bacteroidota bacterium
GTTGAATACAGTGAAGATCACGATCATTCCACCGCTTTGGCAGCGTTGGTGGTTTGTGGGACTTGTATTGGCTTTAGTGACTGCCCTGATCTACTGGTTTATTTCAAGTCGCAATAAAAAGATCATCGAGCAGCGTGAAGAAATCGAGATGGAGCAGGCGATCAATTATTTCGCATCGAGCATGTCGGAGCAACAAACCGTTGACAATATACTTTGGGATGTGGCGAAAAACTGTATTGGGCGACTGCAGTTTGAAGACTGCGTGATCTATGTGTATGATGAAAAATCCAATACCCTGGTTCAAACTGCTGCACACGGCCCCAAAAGCCCACGCCAGTATGAAATAAGCAAGCCGATAGAAATACCCATGGGGCAGGGCATAGTTGGAAGTGTTGCAATGTCAGGTAAGGCCGAGATTATTGGCGACACGTCGAAAGATTCCCGCTATATCGTTGATGATGAGCCCAGGCTGTCTGAAATATCGGTACCGATCGTTTATGATGGAAAAGTTTTGGGCGTTATTGACTGCGAACACTCAAAAAAAAGGTTTTTTACTCAAAAACACTTGTCAATCCTCACCACAATCGCGTCCTTGTGTGCAAATAAGATCGTAAGGGCAAAGGCTGAAGAGGAAAAACGGGAGGCGCAGATGATATTGATGAGTACACAGCAAAAGATGACGGAGGTGGAAATGCAGGCGCTGCGCGCACAGATGAATCCCCATTTCATTTTCAACTGCCTTAATTCGATCAACCGCTATATTGTGAAAAGCGATCAGACTACTGCATCGCTTTACCTAACAAAATTCGCAAAGCTTATCCGCCTTATCCTCGACAATTCCAATTGCAAAAATGTGATCCTGACCAACGAACTGGAGGCACTGAAACTGTATATTGAAATGGAGGCATTGCGGTTCGATAAGAAATTTACTTACGAAATAATTGTGGAGCCCAACCTGGGAACCGATACTATTGAACTACCGCCACTGATCATCCAGCCTTATGTGGAGAATGCGATTTGGCACGGACTCCTGCACAAAGAATCAAGTGGCCATCTTAGCATTTCGGTTAGTATGGCCGGAGATTCGATGTTGCAGTGTATCATAGAAGACAATGGCGTAGGACGCGAGATGGCAAAGAACCTGAAAAGCAAGACAGCCACATCCAGAAAATCCCTGGGAATGCAATTGACGGAGAACCGGCTCAGCCTGCTCAATAAACACGCCGAACTAAATGCAAGCGTAGAGATCATCGACCTGCAAAATGGGGGGAATGAACCGTTGGGGACTAAGGTGGTGTTAAGGATACCGGTTTAAGAAAATGTGAGAATGTGGAAATGTGAAAATGTGAGAATGCGGAAATGTGAAAATGTGAAAATGTGAAGATGTGAAAATGTGGAAGTGTGGAAATGCAAATGAATGTTGAATATTCACTCACGACTCACGACTCACGATTCACGACTCACAACTCACATCTTACAAAAAAACAAACACCATGATACGTTGCGTATTAATCGATGATGAAAGCAATAGCCTGGAAATGATGGAATGGCTGCTAAAAACCTATTGTCCGCAGGTAAAGATCGAGGCGATGTGCAATGCCGCGATCAAAGGCATTGAAGCGATCAGGGAACATCAGCCCGACCTGGTATTTTTAGATATTGAGATGCCACACATGAATGGGTTTGATATGCTTGAGCAGTTTGACAAACTGCCTTTTGATGTTGTGTTTTGCACCGCGTACGACCAGTTTGCCATCAAGGCGTTCAAGTATAGCGCGTTGAACTACCTCCTGAAACCAGTGGATCCGGAGGACCTGAAAGAGACCATTAGGCGGGTAGAGGAAAAGAAGTCTTCACCAACCAAGGAGCAAATTGAATTGCTTCTTCAGAATATAAGGCAAAGCGCCAAGCCGTCAGTTCAACGTATTGCCCTCACGACCGGTGACGGGATGCTTTTTGTTCCCACACAGGATATTTTATACTGCCAAGCCGAGAGCAATTATACCAGCGTGGTCCTTGTCGGCGGGCGTAAAGTACTGGTGTCTAAAGTGCTAAAGGATATCGACGAGGCGCTGAGCGGTCCCGATTTCTTCAGGAAACATAATTCATATCTTATTAACCTGAACCATATAAAGAAATATGTACGCGGTGAGGGAGGTTATATAATTATGGAAGACGGGGCCAATATCAGTATTTCCAGGAGCCGTCGGCAGGAATTCATGGAGCAGTTTTCCAAGTTCTAAGAGATCTCTAAAGCCGGTATCAGATATTTTCACCATTCACTCAAAAATCGCTACCATCGGCTCATCCATCCTTTTCCATCGATGTTTATCGTTGTATGTTTGACGTCTCAATAACCATTAACATTAAACCTATTCTAAAGCGTAAACGCCACGATATTTTCGGAGGACGGTGATGAGTCGGCGGTTCGATATCGGGCCGCTTTTTTTATTTTTCAGCGATGAACTGGTAAAGATTAAAATTTCCCTTTGGGTAGATCAGCTCGATCTCTTTTTTCAACTCGTTTTTATCAATGCCCTTCATACGTTTTTGACCGATCAGGTAATAGGCTTTTTCGGCCAGCAGCCAGAATTTTTTATCGTTGAGATGGGCTTTTTTTAACTGGTGTGCCAGGATATCCATCAGTTCATGAATACCTTCTTTTTGCGAGGCGACTGTTTTGATCACCGGTACTTCGTGATAATGAGTCCGGAACGCAGGCGCCAACATTTGCCGCAGGTTTTTTACAAACAGATCCGCGCCAGGCCTGTCGGCTTTGTTCACCACGAAAATATCGGCGATCTCCATCAGGCCTGCCTTCATTGTTTGCACTTCATCGCCTGCTTCGGGAACCATGACTACGATGGTGGAATCGGCCAGTCCTGCAATTTCAATTTCACTTTGTCCCACCCCCACCGTTTCAACAATGATATGGTCAAATGGGAAGGCTTTCATCAGGTCGCTGATCTCGACAATTTTGGGATGCAGCCCGCCCATCGAGCCGCGGGTTGCGAGCGAGCGGATGAATACATCGGGATGGGTATACCACTCGCTCATCCGGATTCGATCACCCAGCAGGGCGCCAAGGTTGAAAGGGGAAGAAGGATCAACGCAAAGCACGCCGACCTTTTTTCCTTTCTCTACCAACAGGCCGATCAGGCTATCGACCAGGGTGCTTTTACCGGCACCGGGAGGGCCGGTTACGCCGATGGTTTTTGTGGTCGAGGCGGGCAGGGATTGCAGCAGTTCGTCATAGCCGTCAAATTCATTTTCCACCAGAGAAATACAACGTGCCAGCGTTTTGATATTGCCATCCTTTATTTCCTGCAGGTATTGTTGCCACATAAGTTTTGTGCTTGATTCAAAGGTAAACTGTTATTTTTCATGAAATACATCATGATAATTACCACGGAGTACCTGTAGCTTTGCAATCGCCCGGCAAAGAGGACCACCATCATGAAACCACTTCGCATAACGATCGTTCTTCCATTTCCCATGTTAAAGCCTGTAGGGCGGGCGATGAACATGTATGAATATGCCAATAGGTTTCGGGAACGCGGTCACCAGGTGGTTGTGTTGCACAGCACACGTCTTCCCTTCGAACCATCGGGTTTGTCGGTTTGGTTCAAATACCTGTCATATCGAATTCGTAGAGTGGGCCGGCCTAACTGGTTTGTCTTGCATAAAGAGGTAAAGTCGCTGGTCGTACCGTCAATTACTGATAAATATGTTCCTGATGCTGATATTATCTTCAGCACCTGGTGGCAAATGGCATATGCGATCAGTGAATTATCACCAGCAAAAGGGAAGCCTTTCAATATCATACAGTATTATGAAACCTGGGATGGGCATGAAGAACGGGTCCACGAATCTTACTCGCTACCAATAAGTCATATGGTGGTGTCAAAATATCTCGAAGATATCGTAATGAAACATTCAGGTAGAAGACCATTGTTTGTTCCCAGTGCCGTTGATACCGGCCGGTTTTTTGTCAGGCAGCCATTTTACTCAAGAAAGCCGGCCAGTATACTGATGTTGTATTCGCCTGAGTTGAGACGGGGGACCAAGTATGGGATCGAAGCACTGACAAAGCTGCGTGAACAGCTACCTTCCCTGACGGTTTCTTTATTTGGCGTAGTGGAAAAACCTGACCTGCCTGCCTGGATGCATTATTATTACAAGCCAGCGAATTTACCAGAACTATATAACCAGCATGCGATCTTTTTTTCACCCAGCCTGAGTGAAGGTTGGGGCTTACCGCCAGCTGAAGCGATGGCTTCCGGTTGTGCCCTGGTGTGTACTGCTATCG
>JAEZRB010000217.1 GCA_023412975.1 Bacteroidota bacterium
ATCACTGTACGGGACGGTAACGCCGTTTTGGTGGGAAGCTTTGTGGGGTATTCCACCCTCGAAGTTCCAGTAGCAAATAGCGAGACTGTAACGATTTCACTTAAAGCAACTGCTTCTGATCTGGGCGAGGTGGTCGTGGTAGGTTATGGAACCCAAAACCGAAGGGATGTGACAGGTTCTGTGAAGACGCTGAAAAGCGAAGCATTCAATAAAGGTATTATCAACTCGCCGCAGCAGTTATTGCAGGGTAAAGTAGCGGGGGTAAACGTAACTTCTGCCACTGGTGAACCCGGTGGTGCGCTTGGTATTACCATTCGCGGCCCGGGCGGTGTTAGAAGTGGCAGTACACCGTTATTTGTAGTAGATGGGTTGCCCCTGGATAATTCAAGTACTGGCGGAGGTGATCCCCTTAATTTCATCAATCCCGATGATATCGAATCCTTCGATGTGTTGAAGGACGCGTCCGCGACGGCTATATATGGTGCCCGCGGGGCAAATGGTGTGATCATTATCACAACCAAAAAAGGAAAAGCCGGGACTTCTGTACTTGGACTGTCTACCAGCCTCGGTATTTCCAACCTTGCTAATAAAATTGATGTATTTAGCGCCGATGAATTTAGAAGAGAAGTTCCCCGAATTGGCGGAACCCTGGATGATAAAGGCGGTTCGACCGACTGGCAGGACCTGGTTATGCGAACGGCGTTAACTCAAAACTATAATCTAACGCTTAGCGGAGGCGCCAACAACCTGGTCTACTACGCTTCCTTTGGCGCCCAGAGACAGGAAGGGATTATCCGGAATAATTCACTTGACAGGTACACCGGACGATTTAATGCAACACAAAAATTTTTAGACGACAGGCTGACTATCGAAGCCAATCTGAGTGTCGCGCACACAAAAAATGTTCGCCCGCCTATTACAAGTATCATAGGCGAGGCACTGGGAAATAACCCTACTTACCCGGCTTACGATGCAAATGGTGAACCGGCTATCTACCAGAACGTTTTAAATAACCCCCTAATTTATTTTGAACTCGATAAAGATGTAGGCACGATCAATAGGTTTATTGGTAACATATCACCTTCGGTACGGATCATTAAAGGCCTGGTCTATAAATTAAATTTTGGTATTGACAATTCAAATGGCGTGCGGGATGTTCAGGCGCTTGCCAGTGCTACGCCACCAAGAGACGGTAGACTGGATTCTTACCAGAACTACAACAGAAATACACTGATCGAAAATTATCTTACCTATTCGTTTGTGGAGTCCGGACATAATGTTTCCGTTTTAGCAGGGCACTCTTACCAAAAATTTAATATCCAGGGAAGAAACTTTAGCATTAATAAACTGCCAATTGGAGGAGTGGAACCGATCTACAATCCAGGTGTAGGTCAGGAACTCACGCTGGTCAACAATCGCCCGGGAGGGTATGCTTACGTGAATGAACAGCAATCATACTTTGGAAGGGTTACATACCAATATGATAACAAATACCTCGCGACAATTAATTTCAGGGCCGACGGTTCATCCAAATTTGGAGAGAACAATAAGTACGGTTATTTCCCTTCTTTCTCTCTTGGATGGAAATTATCTGAGGAAGATTTTGTAAAAAACACTGATATTTTCAGTAACCTGAAATTGAGAGCCGGTTGGGGACGGACCGGTAACCAGGAAATACCACCAAAGATCACGCAGCCCCTGTTTCAGTCAACTGGTGGAAGCTATCCGCTTTATCCCTCGGGGACATATCCGGCAAGTTATACTTATGTACGACTGGCAAATCCTGATATTCAGTGGGAAGTATCAGAGCAGTGGGATATAGGCCTTGATTTCGGACTCTTGAATGGAGACCTTACGGGCGTTATCGACTACTTCAATAAAAAATCGACCAATATACTTTTACAGGTTACACCCGCAGATCCCGTTCAGCCTTCATCTGAAGTATGGACAAATGTGAAAGACATGGCAATTACCAACAACGGGCTGGAAATCGATCTGAATTATCGTAAAAGGATCAATAAGGATCTCAGTTTTGGTTTGGGTGGTAACATCACATTTATCAAGAATAATATCGAGAATTCACCATATACGATTATTCCATCGGGATCGGCCCAGGGCTCTGGACTAACGTCTGCAACCTTGAATGGATACATTAATGGGCAACCTATCGGTACATTCTACTTACTGCAATATACCGGTATCGGTCCCGACAGCCTGAGCGCATACCTTGACGCCGATAAGAATGGATCTATTTCAAATGATAAGGACAGGGTGCCAGTTGGTACAGCTTTGCCAGACAAACTTTATAGTTTTTATGGAACCGTAGATTATAAAGGCTTTGACCTGGCCATCAATTTTAATGGTGTATCGGGGAATAAAGTTTATGACAATACCGCCAATTCAATCTTCTATAAAGCTAAACTGGCAAAAAGCACCAACACTACCAGCGCTGCGGCCGAAAATCTCAATGAGTCAAACAATAATCCTGCTTCAGTGAGCAGCCGATATTTAAAGAATGGGAGTTATCTCCGACTGAACAATGTATCGCTGGGATATAATTTTAATACACGTTCCATTGGCTTTTTAAAATGGGCCTCTGCAATTCGGTTATCCGTTACCGGGCAGAACCTATTTGTAATTACTGATTATGACGGATATGATCCGGAGGTCAATATCGACCGTAATATAGGTAGTGTCAGCTCTTACGGTATCGATTATTTAAGTTATCCCAAAGCAAGGTCTTTCATCTTTGGATTAAATCTGTCATTCTAAAACTGAAGAAAATGAAAAAGAAAATAATAAAGATTCTTACATTTTTTGGTGCGGTTGCCATATTTAACAGTTGTACCAAACTGAATGAAGAAATTCTGGATGAAGCATCCGTCGCTGGCCTGACCGACAAGCAACTGGCCGAGGGTACGATAGCGCCAGTGTACAGTGTTCTTCCCACAATATTTCAGCATACACAATATTTTGCCCTGCAGGAAATTTCAACTGATGAAGCTATTCTTCCTTACCGTGGTGGAACCGATTGGGGTGATAACGGCATTTACATTTCTCTGCATAAACATGAGACAACAAGTGGTGACCCGAACGTAAGGAATACATGGAACAATATCGTCCTGGGTCTATCACGTGCTGTAACAGCGATCAACTCGCTAGCAACCAATACAGACCCAAACGCAAAGATATTTCTCGCGGAAGCCCGCGCCATGAGGGCCTATTATTCGCTATTGACTCTTGATCTTTTCGGCGTTGTGTTCATAAAGGAGACCCCGAGTGGCATTTCTACGGTTGTAAGAGGGGATGAGGCCATTGAGTATATTAAATCAGAACTTCTGGCGGCAGAACCCGACCTGGACAATACATCAGGCCCGGGAAGAATTACCAAGGCTGGTGCATGGGGTTTGCTGGCCAGGCTTCACCTTAATGCTGCGGTTTATCGCGACAGGTATGCCGCCAATTTTACATTCACACCTGAGGACATGGATAAGGTAATAGAGTATTGTGACAAGATCATTGGTTCAAATCAATATACGCTGGCTGCCGAATATTTTTCAATTTTCGATGATGCCAACCATACAAATAAAGAGCTGATCTTCGCCGTAGACCAAAGAGCTGATTTGAATGGCCATAACCGGATGGCATATTTTTCATTGTCAGGTGACCAATTCCCTTTACCTGCTTATACCGGGGCCAATGGAACTGATGGTCCCGGGATAACACCTGATTTTTACCAAACCTGGGAAGAGGCATATGCACCACTGGATCCTGCCGATGCGGATCCCCGTTTTTATAAGGAGAACCTGACTATCTATTCCAATCCAGATGATACCTGTGTGGATGCAGCGAATTTTCATATCAACCGTGGAATCTTACGTGGACAGCAATACGGGTTAACGAAAAACCCTGACGGCTCTTTCAAAAAATGCGCTGATGGAAAGATGAAAGTGAGTCCACTTTACAATGCAACCAGGTCGAGGCCCGATCTTCCTGTTGAGTTTACAGAGTTTATTGATTTTACGGTACCCGGCAGCAATTATAATACAGGTTACAGAGTTGAAAAGTATGAATTCAGCCGCGGGTCCGTTAGTGGAAGAAATTTTGGCGAGCACGATATTATAATACTGCGCCTGGCTGATGTGTACCTGATGCGTGCTGAGGCCAAATTGCGCAGGTCAAATGATGCAGCGGGTGCCTTAAATGATGTAAATACAATTCGTGCGGCAAGAACGGCGAGGATTGTACCTCCACCATTGACGACTATGGATCTGAATATTTTGTATCGCGAAAGAGGCTTTGAATTATATTGGGAAATGGTAAGGCGTACAGATATGATACGATTTGGAAAATATGAAGGGACCTGGACTGAGAAAAGCAATTCGGATCCTAAGAA
>JAEZRB010000218.1 GCA_023412975.1 Bacteroidota bacterium
ATGTAAAACTACCCGCTTTGAAAAAAGCTAAAGTGGAAAGAGGTGCTGAAGGTCACCAGACCCAATGGACCAATGCCTGCAAGAAAGGCTATGGAGCATATACCAGTTCCGCGTTTTCGGAAGCAGGACCCCTCACCGAAACGGTGTTGATGGGCAACCTGGCCGTATTGAGTTACAACCATATTGAAAAGGATTCAAAGGGACAGAATACTTTCCCCGGCAGGAAAAAACTACTTTGGGATGGAGCCAATATGAAGATCACGAATTTCGAGCCAGCCAACCAGTTTGTGAAAAGGAAATATGCAGGTAACTGGAAACTGGAGATCTGAAGTAAATAAATATTGCTTTAATTATATTACATCATAATAAAATCAACAAGAAGTAAATCGTATAGCGAATGAAAAAGAAAAAAAATATTTCCGAATCACGCCGCAGGTTTATCAGGAATTCATCTGTAGCAGCAGCTGGCTTTTTTATTGTTCCCCGGCATGTGCTGGGCAGGGGTTTTATTGCGCCGAGCGATAAACTGAATATCGCCGGGATAGGCGTGGGTGGAAAAGGTGAAAGCGATCTTACTTCTTTTGCAAAAAGTCCCAATGTTAATATCGTAGCACTGGTTGATGTCGACGACAGGCAGGCGGTGAAGTCGCGAGCAAATTTCCCCAAAGCAACCTATTACAAAGACTTCAGGGAAATGCTGGCGAAAGAAAAAAACAATATCGACGCCTGTTCAATTTCCACACCTGATCATACCCACGCGGTAGCTACTCTGGCTGCGATGCAATTGGGAAAACATGTTTATACCCAGAAACCTCTTACACACGATATCTACGAGGCACGTATCCTGGCTGAAGCCGCTAAAAAATATAAGGTTGTCACACAAATGGGCAACCAGGGCGGATCCGGAGATGGTGTACGCCAGGCCAAGGAAATGTATGATGCCGGAATGATAGGCGATATCGTGGAAGCACATGCCTGGACCAACCGCCCCGTTTGGCCCCAGGGTATTCCTACACCCACAGGAAAGTTTGATATACCCAAGGAATTAAACTGGGATCTCTGGCTCGGACCAGCGAAATACATCGATTTCAACCCGGCATACCTTCCATTCAACTGGCGTGGTTGGTGGGCTTTTGGTACCGGTGCACTGGGTGATATGGCCTGCCATATCATGGACCCTATCTATCGGATACTTCCTATCGATTACCCGGATTCTGCGGAATGCAGTGTTGCGAATATCTGGAAAGACATGTGGGCTGAAGGGAATTACGTAGATAGTTGTCCGCCTTCATCCATCATCCATCTTAACTACCCCAGGAAGGATAAAAAAGGAAATATCAAAGTTTCATGGCACGATGGTGGCCTCTTACCGCAACGCCCTGATGAGTTATTACCTGAAGAAGCATTTGGTAACTGGGATGGTGGTGTATTACTCGTAGGCACCAAAGGTAAAATGCTGATGGATTGCTATGGCGCGAATCCCCGGTTGTTGCCAACAACCCTGATGAAGGAAAAAACAATGCCGGCAAAAACTATCAAACGCGTTCCTGAAGGACACTACCTGCAATGGGTAAACGCCTGTATCGCCGGACACGGAAAAGGGGAGACCAGTTCACCTTTTGAATACGCAGGACCATTTACGGAAAGCATCCTGATGGGTAACCTCGCCATTCGCAGCGCGATGATGGTTAATCCCAAACTCAAGGGCTGGGAAGACAAATACCTTGGCCGTAAGAAATTACTCTGGGATGCGAAGAACATGAAGATCACAAACTTTGATGAAGCAAACCAGTTTGTGAAAAGAGAATACCGCGATGGGTGGAAGCTCACGCTCTAAAGGAATAAGGTGTTTGTAATTTGTAATTAGGAGTTGGGTCCCAATTCCTAATTACAAATAATTACTGCCCGGAATAAAATTTTGTATAGTTGTCAAAACCTTGGATCCGAACGGCTTTCATGACTTTTACTTTTACAGGGGCTTTGCTGTATTTTTCCTCGGGACTGTTCTATTTTCTGGCCGAAGTTCAAATGTTTCGATATGTCAGGAAACCACAGCGCACACAGCGGACACAGTGGTACTAACATCATGTTATGTTCTCTCCAGCAGATTTTCTGGCAGTAGACGCCATTCGCCGTGCCCGCCGTGGTTTATAGTACACCAGAATTCCCCGGACATTAATGATTACAAATCCCTAACTAATCGCTAACGAGTTTCCTTGACTTCTTCAAATAGCGGGTAAATAAATACAGCGCCAGCAACACAACAAGTATGACGATAAATAAAACCAGGTTAGACTGGAAATCGAAACGGTCATCATGCCGGTAAAAATGTCTCATGATAATTAGCACGGCACCGGTTGTCCATATATAAGTGGATGTATATTCCCTGATGATCACCCTCGTCCATTTGAACTCCATACTCTCAATGGTTTTCCCGATACCTTTCAGGTTAGGAATCCACCTGTTAACACGACTGCAGTAAGCATCGAATTCTGCCCCGAACTTATTTCTTAAAAAATTTTCTTCTGCCCTGACGATGGCCTGGTAAAAAAACAAGAATAGCGGTGTGGCGATCGCCATAAATATTAGTGAATTTGACGCGATGCCCAGGCCTACCAGGATCAGGATATTACCAACATACAGCGGATTTCGGCAATGCGAAAATATACCTGTAGTCACCAGCGTTTCTGCATAAACACGCCTGTTTTTACCACCACGTATAATGTAGACAAGACCAATCGTTACTACACGGATCAATTGCCCGATGATGGTCACCGCAAACCCGATCAGCATGGCAGTGACGGGATCATTAAAGACTTCCGGTGATGGAATAAAAAGTACAAGATAAAACAGGGGAAACAACCAGTTTCGATTGTGAAAAAGCAGATTACCGAGCTTAACCATTTTAGTTTTCTTATTTTACTGCGATCATACCGCAGAAGTTGTACCACTTGAAAAAAGTTTCCACGTAACGAAAACCCTTGTTGAAAAGCAGTTCACGATTTTCCATCAACTTATAAGGTATGAGTACGTTTTCAAGCGCTTCCCGCTTCTGGGCTATTTCCATGTCATTGTATTGATTCCTTCTTTTGAAATCATAATAGTACTTGATGAACTGGCGGTTGAACAGCGAATCCTCTCCCAATACTTTTTCAA
>JAEZRB010000306.1 GCA_023412975.1 Bacteroidota bacterium
TCCACATGGCACCGGTTAACGGATCGATGAACAACATGCCTAATACACCACCGATTAAAAGATTCCCAAAATACCAGCCGTTGAGTTTAAAGTCGATGGTTACAATTTTCTCGTTATAACCCGGGGAACTCAAACTTACCTGGTATTGTGCCTTTGTGAAATAACCGCCACCAGATTTCAACCTGACGTTAGTTGGGCTTTTTCCTGGTAAACTATTTGACCTTTCTTATCGGTTATTTTAATTTTCGCGCCTGGTGGATCAGTTCGCAAATAAACCGGATAGGAAGATTTGCTCACAATGGTAGCGCAACCTGAGAAAAATATTATACAGGGCAACAGGAGAAAAAGTAAACTAGTTCCGGTTCGTTTCATGATGTGGCGGTGCAGTAGTTAAGAATGCCGATGGTGACAGGCTGCAGCAGGCCCAATATTATACTTTTAAATCGAAAATCAAATACCGGTAATTCACCCTATTGAGTAACCGTAAACTCGTAACTACCCGATCCAAGTTGCAGTTTTACAAACCCACTCTCCACCCCTGCTACACTAATTTCACGGCGCTTATTGATCTGCTGACCATTCTCGGAAATGGCGTTTACATCAGCAGCCGGTACAAAAACAGTTGCCGTTGTATTGGCTGGTATCAAGATATCCAGCGTGAGCTTACCATTATCAAGCTTCCACCCGCTATGCAGCTTACCATAGTAAGTTTGGAGAGTAGCGGCAGCATGGCCAAGTTTTTCACTGACATGTGGCCGAATAATGATCTTTTTATAACCTGTTTTCTCCTCATCCGTGTCAAGACCTGCCACCACCCGGTACATCCAGTCGCCTATGGCGCCATAGGCGTAGTGGTTAAAAGAATTCATTCCGGGAGTTTGGAAACTGCTGTCCGGTTTGATGCCATCCCATCTTTCCCAAATAGTGGTCGCACCCATTTTCACGGGATATAACCAGGATGGATAAGATTCCTGGAGCAGTAATGTGTAAGCCAGATCGGTGTATCCAAAACGGCTAAGTACATGACAGAGATAAGGTGTCCCAAGGAATCCCGTTGTCAGATGATTATTGTAGCTTTTGATATTATTCGCCAGGGTTTCAGCGGCTTTTGCACGCAATGATTCAGGCAGCATATCAAAATGTAATGCCAGCACATAAGCTGTCTGTGTACCCGATACCAACCTTCCATTCGGTGTGACATACTCTTTTAAGAAAGCATCTTTTATATTTTTCAAAAGTCCCTGGTATTTTGCTACATCCTCTGCCCTCCCCAACACCTTCGCCGTTTTAATGATGAGTTCGGTTGAATGGGCAAAGAAGCATTGTGCGATCAGGTACTTATCGGTAACAGCTGATCGTCCGTCATTATCATCAAATGGCCGATAGAAAAGCCAGTCACCAAAATGAAATCCTTTATTCCAAAGATTATCCACGCTGTTTCGTTCCATATAACCAACCCAGGCCTCCATACTCTCATATTGGTCTTCCAATACTCTTTTATCACCGTATGCCAGGTACATATCCCAGGGAATAATAGTAGCTGCGTCAGCCCAACCGGTGGATCCGGCGGAGCTTTCATTCAACACATTTGGTATTACAAAAGGGACGCTGCCATCTATCTGGTCGGCGGCCAGGTCCTTCAGCCATTTGGCAAAAAAATTATTCACGCCAAAATTAAAAGCAGCTGTCCGCGAAAATGCCTGCGCATCACCTGTCCAGCCCAAACGTTCGTCACGCTGTGGGCAATCCGTGGGTACATCCAGGAAATTGCCACGCTGTCCCCATTGAATATTATGTTGCAATTGATTGATTAATGGATGCGATGAAATAAAACTGCCTGTTGGCTTCATCGCAGAATACAAGGCCACGGCTGTGAAATTGTCTTCATTGATCGCGCCGTTGAACCCGCTTATTTTAATATAGCGAAAACCAAAAAATGTAAAGGATGGTTCAAACACTTCCTCCTGTCCACCTTTTAGGTAATAGGTAGCTTTTGCTTTTGCACCGCGAAGATTGTCTAAATAAAAATTACCCTCTTTATCCAGCACTTCTGCGTGTTGAATGATGATACTGTCGCCCGCATTGCCCCTGAGTTTGACCGTGACCCAGCCAACGAGATTTTGTCCAAAATCAGTGACCTGCTCCCCTTTGGAGGTTTTAAAAATCTTAACCGGTTTAAATATTTCATGCTTTTTAATGGGTTCGTTGTACGTAGCCACCAGGTTGTCAAGTGGGTAATCTCGCTGTTTTACGCCTGCCCATCCACTGTCATCAAAACCTGCCATGAGCCAGCCTGTTTTTTCTGCCCTTGCATCGTATGTTTCACCATGATAAATTTCGGTATACCGTACGGCACCGGTTGAGGATTTCCAACTATCATCGGATACGACCAATTCAGAACTTCCATCAGTATAATTGATCTGCAACTGGAGAAGGACTCCTAATTTGTCACCATAGATATTCTTCCTGTTTTCCCAGGCAAGATTACTGCGATACCAGCCATTGCCAACGGCCACGCCGATGGCATTGTTACCGGTTGCAATGAGATCGGTAACATCGAACGCCTGGTACTGTAAACGTTTATTATAACTGGTCCACCCGGGGCTGAGATAATGATCTCCGACCCGTTTACCATTGATGGATGCTTCATAAATACCATGGGCTGTAATAAAAGCTGTCGCAGACTTCAGCTTTTTACGAATCGAAAAATCTTTACGGAAATATTGTGCCGGCCTATTAATTGAATCTTCCTCATATCCCGCCTCTATCCATTTCGCTTTCCAGTCTGAATTCGTAAGCCCCATTTGAAATGATGCCGTACTCCATGAAGAAACTTTATTACTGTTGTCCCAAACACGAACCTGCCAGGAATATTTTTCGCCTGGTAGCAACTCAGCTCCCCCATACGGCACATGCACAGACTGATCAGAAACCTGTTTGCCACTGGTCCAAACCGTTTTCTTACCATTCAACACCTTTAGTTCGTAGGCAGTTTGCACCAGTCCCCGCTGACTACCCGACAACTGCCATGAAAAACGGGGTTGCTTTACATCAATTCCAATGGGATCAGTTAGATTTTCTGTGAGCAGGTTTACAACTTTCACCTGTGAGAATGCAGTCGTAACGAACAGAATGAGCAGGACAGGTGAAAAATAGGCTTTTCTCATAAACAAACGTCTTTGGTATATAAGCTATGAATATAAGAAAAGCCGGGGACAGCTGGATACTGGATGCTGGATGCTTGATGCTAGATACTGGATACTGGATACTGGATGCTAGATACTGGATACTTGATACTTGATGCTGGATCGTTGGATAAGTAAGGAAACTTAATGTTTAGGGTTCTAAGCCCCTCTCCTTTGGAGAGGGGTTGGGGTGAGGCCGGATTGGGATGAGGCCTATGATTTCTTATACCACTTATACGGCGCAGATCCGGGTACAGTGATCTGGATAGCGGGTGGTTCGTTGTCACCGATATACAGGTAGCCTCTTTTTCCCGCGAGTTTGGGTGCTTTCAACTCCTCGCTGGTAAGTGCCCGGTCACGGCTATTAGCGGCATGGTTAAAATCATTGAAACGCTTTCTTCCTTTTGTGGGATAAAAGGTGAAGGTGCCGTCACCATGGAAAGCAACAGTGCCTGTACAATCGATGAGTTCTTCATACATGTTACGCGCAAACTCATAACGGTAGAACCTGGCTTCACCATTTTTGTAAAAGATCATGGCTTCCCTCGAAGGCACCGCATAGCGACCTGCCCAATGTCCTTCCGTGTAGTTTTCCCAAAATTCAAAATCAATGTAGCCGTGTTCCCATGCGCCTACCAGTTCGTCGGGTACTTCGGTGCGTGGTGTTTGTTTTGGATCAACTGATTTGTCAGATCCGTCTTTACTGCAACTGAATGAAGCCAGCACCACAGTGAGGCTCATTAATAGGATAAGTTTTTTCATCTCGTTTAATTTTTGCAGTAATATTAAATTGAGAGATGAACAACTCCTCCACACATCTGTATGAACTGGGTATTACGTTGTATGAGTTTGGAAAAAGCTGGCAAAACCCGTACCCTGCCTGCGTTGCAGGCTTTACCATTTTATTGTTATTAACAAAGATGTTGACGTTACAAAAACCTTATCTTCTTTGGATCGTGTCCTGAATATCCAGGTCATGAGCCTTTGCGGTATTTTTTGCCAACTCATAACCTGCGTCTGCATGCCTGATCACGCCCATACCCGGGTCATTACGCAACACACGTTTTAATCGTTGCTCTGCATCTGCACTTCCATCTGCTACGATCACCATGCCGGCATGAATACTATAACCCATGCCCACGCCTCCACCGTGATGCAGGCTTACCCAACTGGCACCGCCTGCAGTATTTACAAGTGCATTTAATATAGGCCAGTCGGCGACCGCATCGCTGCCATCCATCATGGCTTCCGTTTCGCGATTCGGACTTGCTACTGACCCGGTATCCAAATGGTCGCGACCAATCACGATAGGTGCCTTTACTTTTCCGTTTCGTACCAGTTCATTGAATGCCAAACCTGCTTTTTCACGTTCACCCTGGCCCAGCCAGCATATACGGGCTGGTAATCCCTGGAATGCAATCTTTTCCTTCGCCATTTTCATCCAGCGGATCATGCTTTTGTTCTCAGGAAACATATTCATGATCACTTCATCTGTTACCGCAATATCATTTGGGTCGCCACTCAATGCCGCCCATCGAAAAGGACCTTTACCTTCACAAAATAAAGGACGGATATAAGCGGGCACAAAACCGGGAAACAAGGCATTCACGCCACCACCCACATCAAGTTTTGTGGCAGGATTAAATTCATTGCTATTCGTCGACATGGTGGCTTCGTATTCCAGGGCACGTGCACGAAGATTATTACCATAGTCAAAAGTGATAGCACCCATGTTCTGCAATTGCATCATGAGCTGAACATGCAGGTGCATACTTTCATAAGCCAGTTGCAGGTATTGTTCTGGATTTTCCTGGCGCATAATAGCTGCCTGGGTATTATTGATCGTATGTGGTACATAACCCACGAGTGGATCGTGCGCAGAAGTTTGATCGGTAAGTGTATCGGGAACGATATTTCTCTCCACAAGTCGTTGCAACAGGCAGACCGCGTTGGTAAGTACGGCTATGGACAACGCTTCCCCATTTTGTTTTGCTTCGAGCGCACGATCGATAGCTTCATCCACATTTTCAAACCAGGTGTCACAATAACGTGTTTCAAGTCTTTTCTGAATACGCCAAAGTTCCACTTCGGCCACCAGGGCTACACCTTCGTTCATGGTGATCGCCAGGGGTTGCGCACCTCCCCTACCACCCAGACCAGCAGTTACATTCAGCGTTCCTTTCAAAGATGCTGTAGCTCCGGAACCAGTATTCCTATCTGAAAAATGTTTATTCGCCAGCGCTGCATAAGTTTCGTAAGTACCCTGCACGATACCCTGGCTGCCGATATAGATCCAGGAG
>JAEZRB010000088.1 GCA_023412975.1 Bacteroidota bacterium
TAACGCGGGCATTCGTGGCCAGGTTAGCATAGCCAAAGCCTTTTCTATAAACTACCTTGCCATCCTTAGCTACCAACACAGCCATACCCGGCGAAGGTTTCTCATTTAAAGCATTATAAAATTGATCGGTGAGCGTCTCCCCAGTTGGAACAGGTTTGTCTGCGGCGCCTTTTTCCAATAAGAATTGCACTACTTCTTTTCTCCCACCAACCTTAGCAGCTACAAGGGGTAATAAACCATTCTCGTCAGCCATGTTCAGGCTGGCACCGTGATCGGTCAGCATTTTCACCTTATCCAATGCACCCCATGCAGAAGCTTTGGTTAGTTGCTGCGCCAGCGTCTTTTTATCCAGCAGCCTGGCTGTGAAGCCCCATCCTCCCCTCATGTCCTGGACCTTCAATAAGATCTGGTTACTGCCTTTTTCAAGTTCAAGAGGTACAAGATCATTGTCCTTTTCAATGCCCCGTGGTGTCCAATTCTCGTGCACCAGTTTGCCGTTATGCCACACTTTCACACCATCATCGCTTCCCACTGCAAGCATAACTTTCGTCGGCTGGCTTGCTTTTATTTCTGCCAACGCATAAGCGTACACAAAATCCTTTCCACCAAAAATGCTGTCGAGATCGATGATATCATTGTTCTGAGATACCTGCTTCCATCTGACATTATTGTCCACGGCTGCAAACGCTGGTATAGACTGACCCGACACCACTTTTAAATTGGCAGTATAGTCGGCTTTGAACGCCTCTTCCTGCACCCGGTCTTCCGGTGCAATCGAATCTTTAGATACAGTAAACGGGCCAGCCACTAGCCAATGCTGCATGAACTTGCCGGCTGAGATGAGTCCATAACTTGCTTTACTATATCCTTCCGGGGGATTTTTCTTTACAACTTGTGAAAATGCGGTTTCAACGTTTGTGATAATAAGCAAAATGGTCAGATAGGGGAACAATGAGAGTCTCCCAAAAGCAGGCCTGGCTTCCATGTTAATTGATTTGTATGGAATTTACTAAATAAATCCTATGCCGGACACCCGCGGCCTCAAATTGCTATTTATTTAACGAACAGGATTGTTTCATCCTATCACAAAACGACTGGTGCTTTTCCAACCATTCCCAAAAAAGTTAACGAAATATATTCCCTCCTTCAATGAAGGGATTGCTACCGGTATTAAATCACGTGCTCCATTCAGGTCTTTTGCGAACACTTCAACTCCGGAAGTGGAAACGATGGTAAGACGCTCTACAGGGAAACTCGCCTGGACATTGATCATATTACCTCTGATCATATTACCCTGCAATTGAACAGGCAATACTGTGACGCCCTTCGGCATGATTGCGCCGGAATGAACCCAACTGCCCTCGCCATTCTCTGTACTTACGCGATACAGCAAAGGCCGGGTATCACGGATATAATGCCGGTAATTATAAAGTCCATTATGACCCGTTACCTGTTCACCACGAATAAAGTTGATGCCGTCAAAACTATATTCAACCACAAACTTATTGCTGGTTGCTGTTTCTCCCGCCTGCCATTGCACTTCATTGTAGCCATCATTCTGCAATACCTGGAATGAAGACAGGTTAAAGCTGTTAAATTGTTTCGCAGTTTCGGGCCTGGTATTATCTTTCTGTGTGATGATATGTTGCTGCGCAGATACCTTCATTGAAAAAAATATCAAAAGGACGAGTGATGTCATCCTTAAATAAATATTCCCTGGTTTTAGCAAAATATTATGTTTCATGGTAATTGCTTTTCTCATATACAATAAGACAAATAGAATGCCCCTCCGGCAACTTCCCTACATGATCATCATCCCCAGGGATTTAGGTCGTTTACACTCATTTTCACACGATGGATTTTCTGTCCTTTCAATTCCACAAAATGCGGTACCAGTTACTAGTACAGTAATTGATGGATAATAAAAATTTCCGGCAACTACAGCGGATGATTTAATTTTAGGCTACGATCTATTCAAAACATTCAAAATGCCTCAAATACCTGCCGCTATTCAACAATACCTTGATGAGCCTTACGACCTATCAGCCGAACAGGTTTCATTTTACCAGGAAAATGGTTATATCAAACTCAAAAACGTGTTACCGGATGAAGTGATCATGTTTTTGAATGATACCATCTCGGCTGAAGTGGTAAGACTAAATACACAACACCTGCCTATTGAACAACGAGATACTTATGGCAAGGCATTTTTGCAGATCATGAATATCTGGACCAAGTCGAAGCCGGTCAAACAAATTGTATTTGGCAAGCGCCTCGCCAGGATCGCTGCCGATCTGATGGAAGTGAACGGAGTAAGACTTTACCACGACCAGGCGCTTTTCAAAGAAGCTGGCGGTGGACATACGCCCTGGCATGCTGATCAATATTACTGGCCTTTATCAACCGATAATACCGTCACTGCCTGGATACCACTACAACAAACCGGACTTGACCTGGGGCCGCTGGAATTCAGTGCCAAAAGTCAGCAACTGCAGGAAGGGAGAACTTTAAAGATCAGCGACGATAGCGAAACCATCATCCAAAAAAAACTTACGCTGAATGATTACACAAAAGTCGTTGAACCCTTCGACATGGGAGAAGTGAGTTTTCATAATGGCTGGGTATTTCATCGCGCTGGGGCTAACAGCACCAACCGGATGCGAAAAGTGATGACCATTATTTACATGGAAAAAGACATGAGGTTAAAACAACCATCCAACGAGAACCAACAGTTGGACTGGGAGACCTGGTGCCCCGGTGCACGGGTTGGAGAGGTGATTGACACGCCATTGAATCCCGTTCTTTTCGACAGGAATTTGTAATTAGGAATTTGGTATAAGAGCCCGATATCTGTGGGTTTGGGAATGGATAATAAAACCCGAAACCGCACCCCTAATTCCAAATTCCCAATCATTGCTGTCCGGAATAAAATCTTGAATAGTTGTCAGAACCTTTGACCCGCGCGGCATCTATGACTTTTACATTTACAGGGGCTTTGCTTTATTTTTCCTGGAGACTCTTACTTTTGC
>JAEZRB010000124.1 GCA_023412975.1 Bacteroidota bacterium
CGTCTTGCCGCCTCCCCGGCAAATAGCCTTCTTACCCAAATAAAAAATTTTACAATCCCGAAAAGCTGGCTTTTTTTGCACGGCAATACAACAATGAACATAAACCTGCATATACATCATCATCATCATTTTACCCACGAGGTAAGCAATGGTGTTATTGTATAGCAGACCAAGCAATAACTTATCAGGGGCTTACCATATGGTAGGCCCTTTTTATTTTTAAACCATAAACATTCCCATTTGGGAAGCTCAGATGAAACTAAAGATCGCAATTCAGAAATCAGGCAGGCTCCATGAAGATTCCATTCGCCTCTTGAAAGAATGTGGTATCGATATTTCCAATGGTGGAAACAAGCTGAAGTCAACCGCTTCGAATTTTCCCCTGGAGGTTTATTTCCTTCGCGACGATGATATTCCCCAGTACGTAGAGGATGCTGTTGCCGATATCGGCATCGTGGGTGAAAACGTGGTGTATGAAAAGAAAAAGGAAGTGGACGTGATGGAAAAACTGGGCTTTGGAAAATGCCGCCTCTCTATCGCCGTAGATAAAAGCGAAACCTATAACAAACAAAGTTTACAGGGAAAAAAGATCGCCACCAGTTACCCGGTAATACTGAAGGAATTTCTTGATAAAAATAATATCAGCGCCGAAATACACGAGATCAGCGGGAGTGTAGAGATCGCCCCGGGAATCGGTCTGGCTGATGCGATTTGCGACCTGGTAAGCAGTGGTTCCACATTACTCACCAATGGGCTGAAGGAGGCGGAGACGATCCTGGAATCTCAGTCTGTGTTGATCCGGAATAAAAACCTGGGTGAAGAGCAGCAGCAATTGCTCGATAAACTATTGTTTCGTTTGCGCGCAGTGAGAAAAGCAAAGAATAATAAATATATCCTGCTCAATGCCCCCAATGAAAAGCTTAACGATATCATTTCGCTTTTACCCGGAATGAAAAGCCCGACTGTGTTGCCCTTAGCCCAGTCAGGCTGGAGTAGTGTGCATAGTGTGGTGGATGAAAATGATTTCTGGGGTATCATCGAGCAATTAAAAGCTGCCGGTGCGCAGGGGATTTTGGTCGTTCCGATTGAGAAGATGATAGTGTGAGTTGAGTCGTGAGTTAGTAGTTAGTAGTCGGGAGTTAGTAGTTAGTAGTCAGTATTGAGTGTTGGAGTATAAACATAAATATTATTCTGTGTAAATCCGTGTAATCAGTGGCTAAACATTCGTGTCATTCGTGAAATTAGTGGCTTCAATATGAATTTGATAAAGTATCCAGACAGATCCCAGTGGCCCGCGCTGCTCCAGAGACCAGCGATGGACCCATCAGCGCTTGAGAAGAAAGTGGGAAAGGTATTGGCCCGCGTCAAAACGGGCGGGGATAAGGCATTGAAAAAATTCACGCGGGAATTCGATGGCGTAAAGCTGAAGAAATTATTGGTGGGAGAGAAAGAGATCGCCGAGGCTGCCGCGAAAGTTCCCGGGGAATTGAAACAAGCCATCGATACCGCGCGTCAAAATATCACCGGGTTTCATGCTGTACAGTTGCAGGAGGAAATGGTTGTGGAAACTATGCCGGGCGTAAAATGCTGGCGCCGATCGGTTGGTATAGAAAAAGTAGGCTTATATATTCCCGGCGGTACGGCTCCTTTGTTTTCTACCGTTTTGATGTTGGGTATCCCTGCGAGGCTCGCCGGTTGCAAAGAAATTATCCTCTGCACACCGCCGCAGGAAGATGGGTTGGTAAACCCGGTGGTACTTTACACAGCCGGCCAGGCGGGCATAACAAAAATTTTTAAAGTGGGCGGCGCACAGGCAATTGCGGCGATGGCGTATGGCACGGAAAGCATTCCTAAAGTCCACAAGATCTTCGGCCCGGGTAACCAGTATGTAACCTGTGCCAAACAGATCGTGCAGTCGCAGGGAGTCGCCATCGACATGCCCGCGGGACCCAGCGAGGTTTGCGTGCTGGCGGATGAGTCGGGCAATGCCGGTTTCATCGCGGCCGATCTACTATCGCAGGCGGAGCATGGCCCGGATAGCCAGGTGGTACTTGTTACTACTTCCGAGCGGATTATAAAGGAGGTTAAGGGTGAGATTGAGGTTCAGCTTGGGTCATTGCCACGAAAAGATGTGGCTAAACAGGCATTAGAACATAGTAAAATGATATTGATAGAAAATATAGATATAGCCATTGACCTGGTGAATGAATACGCTGCAGAACACCTGATCATTGCCTGCCAGGATGATGAAGGCATTGCAGGCCGGATCATCAATGCCGGATCGGTATTTCTCGGCAATTATTCACCGGAAAGCGTGGGCGATTATGCCAGCGGTACCAATCATACCTTGCCTACCAACGGCTATGCAAAAGCATATAGTGGCGTAAGTGTTGATAGTTTTGTAAAAAAGATCACCTGCCAGAAGCTGACGCAGGAGGGACTGAAAAATATTGCCCAAGCGGTAGAAACGATGGCCCGTGCGGAAGGACTGGAAGCGCATGCGAGGGCTGTTGGGGTGAGGCGTGAGTCGGGAGTCGTGAGTCAGGAGTCGTTAGTTCGTAGTTAGTAGTTCGTAGTCGTGACACCAACGTCTGACGTCCTCGTCTGACGTGCTGGGAAGGAGTCGGGAGAAGTGAGCCGTGAGTCGTGAGTACGATTTAACTAAACAACGTTAAACCACTTTCAACCATTTTCAACCACATTCAACAGTTTTAAACATTCAACCACATTCAACAGTTTTGAACATTAAATCTGAGCCAGTGATCATGAACTTCGACCTCCATAAACTTACGCGCCGGAACATTCGTCAGCTAAAACCATATTCCTCTGCCCGCGATGAGTTCGCCGGGGAAGCAAAGGTTTTCCTGGATGCAAATGAAAACAGCCTGGGATCGCCCCTGCGGAAATGGTATAATCGTTATCCCGATCCTCACCAGCAAAAACTTAAGGAGGCTATCAGCGGTGTAAAGAATATTGATAAAGCCAATATTTTCCTGGGGAATGGTAGCGATGAATGTATTGACCTGTTGTTCCGCTGTTTTTGTGAACCGGGTAAGGACAATACCATCATTTGTCCGCCTACCTACGGTATGTATGAGGTATGCGCGAATATCAACGACGTTGAAATTAGAAGGGCAAACCTGCTTCCGGATTTTCAGCTCGACCTGGAAGCGATCGAAAGCAACGTGGATGAATCCACAAAAATTATATGGATATGCTCTCCCAACAATCCCACCGCTAACAGTATCGACTACCAGGATATTGAAATTTTGCTGAATAATTTTTCAGGGCTCGTCGTGATCGACGAAGCGTATATCAATTTTTCGAGGCAGCGCTCCCTGTTAACTGAATTGAAGGAATACCCCAACCTGGTGATCCTGCAAACTTTTAGCAAGGCCTGGGGACTGGCGGCATTAAGACTGGGTATGGCGTTTGCGTCTACCGCGATCATTGATATTCTCGACAAGGTTAAACCACCATACAATATCAACCAGGCAACACAGGAACTCGCTTTGGAAGCACTGCAGGAAATTGGCCAGGTAAATGATATGATCAGAGAAATTGTCGCGATGCGTGATGAGTTGGCCAGGGTATTTGAAAAAATGCCCCTGGTTCAAAAAGTATATCCTTCGGATGCAAACTTTCTATTGGTAAAAGTAGTTGGCGCAACAGAAGTGTATGACTACCTGTTACAACAGGGTATCGTCGTTCGTGACCGCAGCCAGGTAGAATTGTGTGAAGGCTGCCTGCGCATCACCATCGGCACCGAAAAGGAAAATACCGTCCTCGTCGACGCCCTGATTGCATACATGAAATCGAAGGTTTTAAACAGTAAATAAAAAATATATCCGGAAGTGCGTTTCATTTTCACATTTCCACATTTCCACATTTCCACATTTTATGAAAAGAGTTTTATTCATCGACCGCGACGGCACCCTGATCAACGAAGCACCGCCTACCTATCAGCTCGACTCCTTCGAGAAGCTGACTTTTTACCCGGGTATGTTTGAGTACATGGGGAAGATCGCGAGAGAACTGGACTATGAGCTCGTGATGGTGACCAACCAGGACGGGCTTGGCACAGCTTCCTTCCCCGAGGATACTTTCTGGCCACTGCATAACCTGGTGATGAAATCACTCGAAGGGGAGGGCATACATTTTTCAAATGTGCTGATCGACAGGAGTTTCCCGGCCGACAATGCACCAACCCGTAAACCGGGCATTGGTATGCTAAATAATTATCTCGATCCTTCCAGGTATGATATCCCAAATTCTTTTGTGATTGGCGATCGTATCACGGATATCCAACTGGCCAGGAACCTGGGCTGCAAGGGCATCTGGCTCAAAAATGATGAATCACTCGGTGGATCCGAGATCAGTGATAAGGTGGAAGAGTTAAAAAATACAGTAGCTCTTGAGACCACCACTTGGGCGGATATTTATTCCTTTCTAAAACTCGGTCTTCGCAAGGTCGATCATATTCGTAATACCAACGAAACAAAGATCAGTATCGCATTAAATATGGATGGCAGCGGCAGGGCTGATATTCATACCGGTATTGGCTTTTTTGATCACATGCTCGAGCAGATCGCCCGACATGGTAAGATCGACCTGGCCATTCATTGCCAGGGTGACCTGCACATCGACGAGCATCATAGTATCGAGGACACCGGTATCGCGCTGGGTGAGGCTTTTGCACTGGCGCTGGCTGATAAAAAAGGCATGGAGCGATATGGATTCGCTTTGCCCATGGATGATGCCGAGGCGAAAGTGCTGATCGACTTCGGTGGCCGGCCCTGGATCGTTTGGAATGCTGAATTCAAGCGCGAAAAGATCGGGGAGATGCCGACAGAAATGTTTTTCCATTTCTTCAAGTCTTTTAGCGATGGTGCAAAATGCAATCTCAATATTGAATGCAGGGGCGATAATGAACATCACAAGATCGAAGCCATTTTTAAAGCATTTGCTAGAGCCGTCCGTATGGCGGTCAGGAAAGATCCTGTAAGTAATTATCTCCCGAGTACCAAAGGAGTTTTGTAGGATCAGCCAATTTTAATCGTTAATGATGAACATATCAATCATAAAATACAATGCCGGTAATATCCGGTCTGTTTTATATGCCCTGGAAAGAATAGGCGTGGAGGCTGTCGTGACGGATGACCCGGATCAGATAAAACAGGCCGACAGGGTCATATTCCCCGGCGTAGGCGAGGCCAGCACAGCCATGCAATACCTGCGTGAAAGATCTCTTGATACCCTGATCACCCAACTGAAGCAGCCGGTATTGGGGATCTGCCTTGGCATGCAGTTGATGTGCAGCTCAAGCGAGGAAAATGATACAGAATGCATGGGGATTTTTGATGTTGCAGTAAAGAAGTTCTCAACAACTGACCCCGCGATAAAAATCCCGCAGATTGGGTGGAACAGTATTTATGGATTAAAAACACCATTATTTGAAGGCGTGGCTGAGGGATCTTTCATCTACCTCGTGCATAGTTATTATGCCGGGCTTTGCGAAGCAACCATTGCTACCTGTGACTATATTCAACCCTATAGTGCCGGGTTACATAAAGACAATTTTTATGGTGTTCAGTTTCATCCTGAAAAGTCTGCGGCTATTGGTGAGCGGATTTTAAAAAACTTTATCGGGTTATGATGACGATCAGAAAAGTACCCCTGGACGAGATATGGAAAATGCGACAGGCTGTGATGTATCCGGCCGAAAGCCTGGATTTTGTGAAGCTGGATGATGATGCGAGCGGGCTTCACTGGGGACTCTATAATGACGCGGATTTAATTTCGGTGATTTCTGTTTTTGACCGGGAAAACGAGGTACAGTTTAGAAAATTTGCCACGCTTCCTGCTGAACAGGGAAAAGGATATGGTACCAGGCTCCTGCAATTTGTGATGGACTGGTCGGTGGAAAATAAAAAGCGTGCGATTTGGTGTAATGCGAGAACATCGGCAACCGCTCTTTATCGAAAATTTGGGATGAATTCAACCGGGGAACGCTGGCAGAAGTATGGGATTGAATTTGTAAAAATGGAAAAACAACTACAACGAACGATGCAGATAATTCCTGCTATCGACCTCATTGACGGCAAATGCGTGCGCCTGACACAGGGCGATTACGCGCAAAAAAAAATATACAACAAGCATCCGCTGGAAGTGGCCCGCCAGTTTGAAGATGCGGGACTGGAGCGGCTGCACCTGGTAGATCTCGACGGTGCCAGGCAAAAAGCAGTAAAGAACTGGAAAGTGCTGGAGACAATCGCTTCCAAAACCAAACTGGTTATTGATTTTGGGGGCGGTGTGAGTACCGAACAGGATGTACAGATCGTGTTTGATTCGGGCGCCGCTTTCGCAACCGTGGGGAGTATCGCGGTGAAGGACGAAACAGAATTTATAAAATGGCTGATGAAGTTTGGCGCGGAAAAATTTATACTGGGTGCCGATGTAAAGGATAAAATGATCGCCATACATGGCTGGATGGAAACCACGGATAAAAGTGTTTTTGATTTTATTGAAAACTATATCGGCCGGGGCGTGAAACAGATCTTTTGTACAGATGTGAACAGGGATGGAAAGCTGGAAGGTCCATCCCTCGGGCTTTATAAAGAGATCATTGAAAAATTTCCCAACCTGTTTTTTATCGCCAGTGGCGGCGTTGCAAATATTGACGACTTAAGCCAACTACGGGAAATTGGCTGCAGCGGGGTTATCATTGGAAAGGCCATATATGAAAACAGGATTTCTTTACAGGATTTAAAACGTTTCGTGTAAATGCTTACTAAAAGGATCATACCTTGTCTCGATATTAAAGACGGGCGAACGGTGAAGGGCACCAACTTCGTTGACCTGCGTGACGCAGGTGACCCGGTGGAGCTGGGGGCGTTGTACGCGGAACAAGGCGCCGATGAACTGGTATTTCTTGATATTACCGCTACCAATGAACGTAGAAAGACGCTTTCGCAACTGGTAAACCGTGTAGCACACCACGTGAATATTCCTTTCACGGTGGGTGGGGGGATCAGTTCGATTGAGGATGTAAATATCCTTTTGAATAATGGAGCCGATAAAATCTCTGTCAATACCGCGGCGTTTCGTCGGCCGGCACTTGTGACCGAATTAGCAAAAGAATTCGGAAGCCAGTGTGTGGTACTTGCCATTGACACCAAGCTTGAGGAGGATGGTGAATGGTATGTATATTTAAATGGAGGAAGATCCAAAACTGATATACGCTGTGTAGACTGGGCAAACGAAGGCGTGGAAGCAGGTGCCGGTGAAATACTGCTCACTTCCATGAATCATGACGGTACCAAATCCGGTTTTGCTATTGATATTACCAGGAAGCTGGCCACTACGTTACCCGTGCCGGTGATCGCAAGCGGAGGTGGTGGTACCATGCAGCATTTTGCAGAGGTGTTTACAGAAGCCCGTGCAGAAGCGGCCCTGGCGGCCAGCATTTTTCATTTTAAGGAAGTGGATATCCGGGATCTGAAGGATTATTTAAGCAAAAAGAATATACCGGTGAGATTATAACTGTTAGAAATAAAATACCGGCATGCAAACCAATACGACGGATTATGACAATAGATTTTGCAAAATATAGTGACGGACTTGTACCTGCGATCATCCAGGATGCATCAACAAAAAAAGTGCTGATGCTTGGTTTTATGAATGCCGAAGCACTTGAAAAGACAAAACAGACCGGCAAAGTCACTTTTTTTAGTCGCAGTAAAAACCGGCTATGGACAAAAGGGGAGGAGAGCGGAAATTTCCTGTCTTTAAAAGAGATCACGGCGGATTGTGACAATGATACCCTGCTTATCAAGGCTGATCCCGCCGGGCCTGTTTGCCATACAGGTGCTGATACATGCTTTAATGAAACGAACACTAAAGATCTTTTGCAAACCCTGACTGACACGATTAAGCAGCGGTATGAGGACAGGTCGGGTAAATCTTATACCTCCTCACTGTTCGATAGAGGCATCAATAAAGTTGCGCAGAAACTGGGAGAGGAAGCGGTAGAACTGGTGATCGAAGCCAAAGATGATAATGATGAACTATTTCTAAATGAAGCCGCTGATCTTTTGTTTCACTATATGATATTATTACAGGCAAAAGGTTTTACCGTGGAAGATGTAAAAAAGGTATTGGAATCCCGTCAACGAAAATAAAATAGCAGGTCAATTTTGAAATGACCCCCGCAAATTCACGAACCAGCCTCGTTTTTTCTACCTGGAGAAAAACATTTTAACGCTTCAGAACGCGTTTATCACAGGGACGGTTTTTTTTCGGCAAATACATTTAGTTTTGATCACTCAAACTAAGCTATGACCCGACACAACTGGACAAAGGAAGAAATTTCGGCTATATATTATCGTCCCCTGCTCGAACTTATTTATGAAGCTGCTACCGTTCATCGCAATAATAATGACTATAGTGAAGTACAGATCAGTAGTCTTATTTCAATAAAAACTGGTGGCTGTTCGGAGGATTGCGCGTATTGCCCCCAGGCGGCACGTTATCATACCGGCGTGGACGTCCATGCCCTGATGAAAGTAGAAGAGGTTGTTGAAACTGCGCGTAAAGCAAAATCTGCCGGTGCATCCCGGCTTTGTATGGGAGCCGCCTGGCGCGAAGTAAGAAACAACCGCGATTTTGACAGGGTTCTGGAAATGGTGAGAGCCGTTAACGAGATGGATATGGAAGTTTGTTGTACTCTCGGCATGCTGACTTACGAGCAGGCAGAAAAATTAAAGGAAGCAGGTTTGTACGCCTACAACCATAATGTAGATACGTCTGAAGAAAACTATAAAAACATCATAACTACAAGAACCTATGACGATCGTCTTCAAACCTTGCACAATGTAAGAAAGGCAAACATCACCGTTTGTTCAGGAGGTATCATAGGGTTAGGTGAAACGGTTGAAGACAGGGTTGGAATGTTGCATACCCTGGCCAATCTGCCACAGCATCCCGAATCGGTGCCGATCAATGCGCTTGTACCGGTGAAGGGAACGCCTCTTGAAAACCAGGAGCGGGTTTCGGTTTGGGATATGGTGCGCATGATCGCCACAACCCGAATTGTAATGCCAAAAACTGTCGTCCGTCTTTCGGCCGGTCGCCTTGAGATGAGCATGCCGGAGCAGGCGCTTTGTTTTATGGCGGGAGCCAATTCCATATTTGCCGGTGATAAACTGCTCACAACGCCAAATCCATCTTTTAATGATGACATGCAAATGTTTGAAATACTTGGCCTCAAACCAAGAGAAGCTTTTAAAAATGAAAGAAAAACAGTAGAAGCCGACTATCAGCCATAACCCCAAACTGCTATTTGTGAGCATCGAGGAAAAGACCATCCAGGATTCATTAAAGGATATTCTTGAAAAAAGAAAGCAGGCATCCCTTTATCGGAGCCTGCAGGTGAGTGCAGGACTGGTCGATTTTTGTTCCAATGACTTTTTAAGTTTTTCCCGGTCGCCACTTGTACAGGAAAAATTAAAAGAAATAACTGCATCCCTTCCATTATTATCCGGCGCCACCGGGTCTCGTTCTATTTCCGGGAATACGGCTTTTGTTGAGGAATTGGAGCGGGGTATTGCGTCGTTTCACCAGGCTGAAGCCGGGCTCATCTTTAATTCAGGTTACGATGCCAACCTGGGTTTGTTTTCCTGTCTTGCACGAAAAGACGACTACCTGGTCACTGATGAACTGATACATGCCAGCATCATCGATGGATGCCGGCTGAGTTATGCCAACAGGTTGAGGTTTGCTCATAATGATACTGCTGACCTTGAAAAAAAATTGCGGAAAGCGCGGGAAAGCATGGCTTCTCATGCGAATATTTTTGTCGCCGTGGAATCTGTCTATTCGATGGATGGCGATATGGCACCACTACCGGAATTTGTAGCCATATGTAAAACCTATAATGCCAGCCTAATCGTCGATGAAGCTCATGCAACAGGTATATTTGGTGAAAAAGGCAGGGGACTGGTCAGTGCATATGCATTAGAGAACGATGTTTTCGCCCGTGTACATACATTCGGTAAGGCTATCGGTTGCCATGGCGCGATCATTATTGGCAGCCGTGTTTTACGGGAATACCTGGTCAATTTTGCCCGCTCATTTATATTTACCACTGCGCTGCCTTTGCATTCACTCGCGACTGTCCGGTCTGCTTATGGGGTTTTACAATCGGACAGTTTTTCTAATAAATCTTTACATGAATTAGTTGCCAGGTTCAGGGAAGATTTTCATACACCCGAAGACGTTTACCTTATTGAAAGCAGTAGCCCAATTCAGAGCCTGGTAATTCCCGGAGCTGAAAGGGCAAAAAAGGTCGCGGCAACTTTGCAGGACAAAGGTTTTGATATTCGGGCAATCGTGAGTCCATCCGTGCCCGCAGGTCGTGAGCGTCTACGCATCAGCCTTCACCTGCACAATACCACCGCGCAGGTAGACGAACTAAAACATTTACTTCAACAAATACTTTTTTCATGAAAAACATAGTTGTGGCCGGAACCGGTACAGGTGTGGGAAAAACTTTAGTGGCGACGATTCTTGCTGAGGCGCTTGAGGCCGACTACTGGAAACCTGTTCAGGCCGGTAGCCTGAGTTTTAGTGATACAGACTATGTCAGGCATTTTATCACGAATACCAAATCCTATTTTCACCCGGAAGTCTATAGGCTTGCATACTCTATGTCGCCTCATGCGGCTGCCGAAAAAGAGGAACTGAAGATCGAAGTAGATCAGCTTACACCACCCAAAAGCGCTAATCGCATCCTGATCGAGCCTGCAGGCGGACTTATGGTACCGCTGAATGATGAATACCTGAATATTGACCTGATACAACGGTGGCGGCTGCCGGTTATACTTGTATCAAAAACGTACCTCGGCAGCATCAATCATACTTTGATGTCGATAACGGTTTTGAAAAAGTATGGCGTAAAAATAGCCGGTATCATATTCAACGGGGAAAAAAATGAATCAGCAGAGCGCGCCATCCTGCAGTATTCAGGCGTTAAATACATTGGACGACTACGAGAAGAAAAGAAGATTGATAAAAAAACGGTGTTGATGTACGCTGAGAAATTCCGAAAGAGGCTGGAGGGAGTGATATGAGCAGTTTGCAGGACCGGGATCAAAAAGTGATCTGGCATCCGTATACGCAGGCTGGTTTGGGTAAGCCTCCCATTGGCGTTGTAAAAGGAGAGGGTGTTTACCTGCTGGGTGAAGATGGAAAGAAATATATCGACGCGGTATCATCGTGGTGGGTAAATATTCATGGACACGCTCATCCTTATATTGCTGAAAAAGTTGCTGAACAACTACACCAACTTGAGCATTCCATTTTTGCCGGATTCACCCATGAGCCCGCTGTATTACTTGCCGAAAGGTTACTTGAAATTTTGCCGGCCAACCAGTCAAGGATATTTTATTCCGACAATGGTTCGACTGCTGTTGAAGTAGCGGTAAAGATGGCGCTACAATACTGGGCCAATAAAGACCGGCCGAGATTGAAAATTATCGCGATCGAACATGCCTATCATGGTGATACATTTGGTTCCATGTCGGTGAGTGCGAGGGGCTCATTTACCGATCCCTTTTCTCCACTTTTATTTGACGTGATCCATATTCCTTTTCCCGGTGGAGCAAATGAGACGTTGAGCCTGGAAAAATTGAAAGAGATTATTACCCGGGACAAGGAACAAATCGCAGCTTTTATATTTGAGCCACTTGTGCTTGGGGCCGGTGGCATGCTGATGTATGAACCGGGAACCCTTGAAACGATGATCAGCATTTGCAGGGAAAATAGTATCCTGACCATCGCCGATGAAGTCATGACCGGTTTTGGAAGAACCGGAAAATTATTTGCCTGTGATCATATCACTGTAGCGCCTGATATTATTTGCCTTTCAAAAGCAATCACGGGCGGTACCATGCCCCTGGGGGTTACATCCTGTATATCGGAGATCTACGATGCTTTTTTTTCAAACGATCGTTCAAAAACATTTTTTCATGGACATTCCTACACTGCCAATCCGGTAGCCTGTGCTGCGGCTTTGGCGAGTATGGACCTGTTGTTGAAAGATGAATGCCAGGAAGACATTGAACGTATCAGTAAAAATCATCGCGATTTTATCAGTAAGGCGAATAGACACTCTCAATTAAGGAAATTGCGAAGCCGCGGAACCATACTTGCGATGGATTTTCACACTAGCAATAAAACATCATATTTTAATCCTGTTAGGGATAGGTTATACGATCATTTTATAAAAAATGGCGTGCTAATGCGGCCACTCGGAAATGTCATTTATATAATGCCTCCTTATTGCATAACTGAAAATGAACTTCATACGGTTTACGATGCCATTGAAGCGTCGGTTTCGATAAATTAGAGGTTTTAAGTTTAACTTTTTTCTTAATGCGGGAGGAAAAAATCACGTATTCCGCGCGTAAAAAGATGATAATTGCGGGAGGTGGAATATCTTTGTATTTGCGATGGAAAAATTATCAATTCTTCTGGTAGATGATCATAAGTTAATAAGAGACTCCTGGTCTTTTATTCTTAACAGCGATCCGCGATTCATGGTAATCGGTGAAACCAGTTCGGTTTAAGAAGCTATTGAAATTTTCAGGACAAAAAACCCGGCCATTATTTTAATGGACGTAAATATGACGCCGCTGAATGGATTTGAGGCCACTGAGCAGATACACCGGATGTCGCCAGGTACCAAGGTTATTGCTGTCTCCATGCACACCATGCCTGCATATGCCAAACGGATGCTGCAACTGGGCGCAATGGGGTATGTTACCAAGAATTCCTCCAAAGACGAAATGATCAACGCCATCGTGGAGGTCAGCAAAGGCAAAAAATATATATGTGAGGAAGTGAAAAATATCCTGGCCGACCAGGAAACGGACGAGGTTTCATATGAACTGAACAGCCTGTCCCGCCGGGAACTGGATATTATCAATTTGATCAAGAAAGGATTTTCCTCCCGGGAAATCGGCCTGCAACTGGAACTTTCACTCAAAACGGTTGAGGTTCACCGTTATAACCTGCTGAAAAAGCTGAAATTGAAGAATACGGCCGCCCTTGTTAACTTCATCAATGCAAAGGGGTTATAAGAAAAAAAGCTGATCAGATCAGCTTTATCCCCTGAATTTGTAATTACCCTGCGGATTGCCCGGGCAACCACTCTTTCGGGAAGAGGAGCAGGAACTGGCAAAAATGGAAACCGCCATAAGCATCAGGGCAACAAAAGCAAATTTTTTCATTTGAGGAAGAGATTATTTTTTAGTATAACGTAACCCGAAATCTTTTATTTTGCAAAAATAGCGAGGTTGGCTCATTTATCACCGCTTCCGGCTGGCGTGTTCTGTTAAAAAAACGGTATTTCCAGGTCAAAATACATTCTAATAAGCGTGTTAAACCCCTACCTTTACCGCCCTATATAATAAAGAGAAATTGCGAATATAATGTTGAAGCTTACACGACCGCTGGCATCTATTGACCTTGAGACAACGGGTATCAATCCCGGAACAGACCGAATTGTAGAGATCGCGATTGTGAAAGTGCTGCCCGACGGTACCCGGAGTGTAAAAAGAAAACTGCTAAATCCCGAGATGCCGATTCCGAGAACGGCGAGTGATGTACACGGGATCACTGACGAAATGGTCAAAGACGCACCCACCTTTAAGCAGGTGGCCAATGAGCTGAAGCAGGTGCTTGATGGCTGTGATATTGCAGGCTACAACAGTAATCGCTTTGACATACCTGTGCTGATGGAGGAATTTCTTCGTGCTAAGGTTGAGTTTGACATGAAAGGCCGAAGACTGGTGGATGTTCAAAAGATATTTCACCAGATGGAGCAGCGAACACTGAGCGCAGCGTATAAGTTCTATTGCAATAAAAATCTTGACGGCGCACATAGTGCAGAAGCCGATGCTACCGCAACCTATGAGATCCTGGAAGCCCAGCTGGAACGTTACCCGGTGCTGGGCAATACCATTGATACCATCTTGAAGACCATCGGCGAGGATATCATTGTGGATTTCGCCCGGAGGTTCGTGATGGACAATGGCGTGGAGGTTTTTAACTTTGGTAAATTCAAGGGCCGCCCCGTCGCTGAGGTCTTAAGGGCTGAGCCTCAGTACTATGACTGGATGATGAAGGGTGATTTCCCCCAGCATACCAAGCAAAAACTCACGGAAATTTACACCCGTACCATGCTGAAAAAGGCCTGATTTTGGCTGTATCCCTGTGAACAATTTAACAAAGCAGTCTTTTTTGATTGTTGTAAATTCGTTATCTGCCTGATATACGTGGAAAAATTAGTAGTCATACCAACTTATAACGAGCGTGATAATATTGCGAATATTTTGCATGCTATTTTCAACCTTGGTGAAGGATTCCACGTGCTCGTTATCGACGATAACTCACCCGATGGTACAGCTATGATCGTAAAAGATCTCCAGCAAAAATTTCATGGTAAATTATTCATCGAGGAAAGAAGGGGTAAGCTCGGGCTGGGTACGGCCTATATCTATGGCTTCAGGTGGGCGATCGCCAATGACTATCGTTTCATATTTGAAATGGATGCCGACTTCTCTCACAACCCGGCAGATCTTTCAAAGCTTTATCATGCCTGCAAATACGAAGGGGCTGATATGGCTATCGGGTCGAGATATGTAAAAGGCGGAGGCGTAGTCAACTGGCCTTCCAACCGTATAGCCCTTTCAAAAGGTGCTTCGTTTTATACCCGGCTGATCACCTGGATGCCTGTTAAAGACCCCACAGCTGGTTTTGTATGTTACCGGAAGGAAGTTCTTGAAACAATCAACCTCGATGAGATCCGGTTTACAGGTTATGCGTTCCAGATCGAAATGAAATTCGCGACCTGGAAACTACATTTCAAGATCAGGGAAGTGCCGATCATTTTCCAGGACAGGATGTACGGCAATTCCAAGATGAACAAGGGAATCGTGAAAGAAGGCATTCTGGGTGTGTTGAAACTTCGCTGGCATAGCCTGTTTACCAACTACCGCAAAAGAGTAAAGAAGACTGAAGCGATCAAGATGACGCCGATGCATAAAAGCGAGATGGTAGCCGAGGGTAAATAGTATACCGCCCACTTCTATAAGATCACGGTTTTTTACCTTCCGTCTCAAATTTCATTTTCCCAATCCCCCGCATTTTATAGCTTCACCACTCGATGAGAAAAGCATTTCTTCAACTTCATGCTGCTGTATTCCTGGCTGGGTTCACTGGTATACTGGGCCGCTTGATCTCCCTGAATGAAGGAATGCTCGTCTGGTACAGGTTGTTTTTAACTACTGTCACCATGGTCATCCTATTCGGGTTAATGAAAAAGTTGCGAAAGATCCCGGTAAAGGATATCCTGAAGATCTGCGCAGTCGGGTTTATCGCCGCCATGCATTGGGTGACTTTTTACGCATCGATCAAATATTCAAATGTCTCCGTAGCGCTGGTATGTTTTTCGTCCATCAGCTTTTTTACCGCCATCCTGGAGCCCGTTATTCTTCGGAAACGGATCAACTGGACAGAAATGTTTTTGGGGCTAATGACTTTGGGTGGGATATCAATTATTTTCCATTTCGATTCGCAATACAAAGTAGCGATTGTGATCGGGTTGGTCTCCGCTGTGTTGGCCGCGCTTTTCCCGATCTATAACAGGCAGTTTTTAAAAAGAGTGAATGTAGAAACGCTACTCACCTGGCAACAGTTCGGTGGGCTTATCAGCCTGTCGGTGCTGATGCCATTTTACCTGCAGCGGTTTCCTGTAGAAAGCCTCATACCCGGAATGGAAGATTTTTTATGGTTGCTGGTTCTATCCTGGTTTTGCTCGGTTATAGCCTTCCAGTTTTCGTCCAACGCTTTGAAACGTCTTTCGGCTTTCACTGTCAACCTTACATATAACCTCGAACCGGTGTATGGTATACTGTTGGCATTTATGATATACCAGGAAAATAAGCTGCTCAGCAAATGGTTTTATATTGGATTTGCTATTATCGCCACAGCATTGATCATTCATATCATTATTCTTGCCCGGCATGAAAAAAGGCTGGTTAAGAATGCCGGTATTGTCGCCAACTGATCACCTTATTAAAAAAGAATACTATTCAACTGCCGGCCACCTATTTTTCTACACTTTGTTTGCCCTGCGCATATTATCTTTAAAGCTTTAACTATCTAATGATGATGAGAATCCAGTTTTTATTTGCGTTGACTTTCCTGTTTATCCTAAACGGTTATGCTCAAAAGAAGCCACTCGATCACACAGTCTATGACGAATGGCAAAGTATCGGTCAGAAATTGATCAGCAGTGATGGAAAATGGACCGTCTACTCCATCGACCGGCAGGAAGGCGACAACGAGTTGGTTATTCAGTCACTTCTTCCCGGCAATGAATATCACAAAATCATACCACGGGGTTATAATGCGGAGATCACGGAAGACAGCCGTTTTGTAATTTTTAGGATTAAACCATTTTACCAGGATACCAGGCAGGCAAGGATCAAAAAGAAGAAACCCGATGACATGCCAAAAGATTCGATGGGGATTATGGAATTGGGTAAAGATAGTGTGTTGAAACTGGCGAGGCTCAGTGGGTTTAAAACACCTGCGAAAAGCTCAGGCTGGCTGGCATACCAGCTTGATATCAAAAAAGAAGAGCCAAAGAAAAAGGCAGCAATAGAGACAGCTGATGCCAAACATATTACCGATAGTCTCAAAAGGGTCATTGATTCTTTACAGGCCCTGATTCCCAAAAAGAAAAAATCCAGGGGCAGGGACGAAGAAGATTTTGCAGTCCTGAATGATGTTAACGGCGATTTCGGATTTAAGGATGCTGATGATGATGACGCATCAGCAGGTCCCGCGGAGAAAGGGATGGACCTGTGGTTGCGTAACATGGAAACAGGCAATGAGAAGTTGTTCCGGAATATTTCTGAATACATTTTTAGTAAGAACGGGAAGAAACTGTTAATGAAGCAGGCGCGTGACGCAAAAGATTCGCTGAGCCAATCCGCGGTTTTATTATACGACCTGCACAAAGGATACGCGGATACGATCAGCCGCGGTGGCAATGTGTTTAAGAATTTCTCGATCAGTGATGATGGGTCACAGGTAGCTTTTATGGCTGAGCGGGATGCCAAACCAAAGGACCTTCAAAAGTATTACAGGCTCTGGTATTTTAAGGATGGTATGGACAGCGCCATTGCCCTGGTGGATAGGAACACAGTGAATATGAAGTTGGGTATGATTCCCAGTGAACACAGCACACCTGCTTTCAGCAAGAGTGGTAAACGTCTTTTTTTCGGCACAGTACCAATCCAGGCACCAAAGGACACTTCGCTGGTTGATATTGACCTGGTAAAACTGGATATCTGGCATTATAATGAAGACTATCTCCAAACAGTTCAATTGAGTCGTCTTTCGCGGGACCTGCGTCAGAATTTACTTGCCGTCTATGACCTGGAAAATGGCCGGGTGCAACAACTGGCATCAGAAGAAATACCCCAGATCTTTCAAACCAACGAAGGCGATGGTGAAATTTTTTATGCCGTGACCGATTTTGGTAAAAGAGTGGAAAGTCAGTGGGCTGGAAATACAAAGAAGGACCTATATGCCATAGACGTAAAGACCGGCACCGCTAAGCTGATCAAAGAAAATGTACAGGGTTTCGCCAGCCCATCCTTTGTTTCACCTGCGGGTAATTACCTGTTGTGGTACGACAGTAAAGCCAGGCATTATTTTGTGTATGATGGTAAAGTGGTGAGGAATATCACTTCGAAGTTAAAAGTGCCTTTATACAATGAAGAGCATGATTCTCCAAGCGACCCTGCACCTTACGGGGTGATGAGATGGCAGGATGATGAAAGCGCCGTATATATCTATGAACGCTATGGTGTTTGGAAAGTGGACCCCACCGGTGTAAAGGCTCCAGTCATATTTATCGATGGGCGAAAAGAAAAAGTTGGATACCGTTATGTACAAACCGATCCCGAAGAGCGAGCCATAAAAGCGGAGCAAACACTGGTGTTTAGAAAATTCAACGCTATTAATAAGCGATCGGGTTTATGGGAATACCAATGGACAGGAGATAAGTATGTGATGTTTCCCGTCAGCGCCGACTCAAGTGTGAATCTTAGTGCTATCAGCAAAGCAAAGGATAGCAATACTTATCTTTTTACAAAAGAGACTTATTACCGTTCCCCCGACCTGTACAGCGCCCGTTTTGATGATGGGAACAAAAACTCCTATGAAGTTGCAAAGCTTTCTGCTATCAATCCACAACAGGCTAACTATAATTGGGGCACAGCAGAACTTTATAAATGGAAAACATTTGCCGGCAAATCTGCGGAAGGGATCCTATATAAGCCTGAAGATTTTGACCCTTCAAAAAAGTACCCGATGATCCTTTACTTTTATGAAAGGCTTTCGGATGGTCTTTACAATTATCATGCGCCTGCACCCACGCCCAGCCGGTTGAATATTTCATTCTTCGTAAGCAGGGGTTACCTGGTATTTGCACCTAACATTCACTACACGATCGGCCACCCGGCTAAGAGTGCCTACGACTTTGTCGTCAGCGGTGCTAAGAGTCTTACAAAATTCAGGTGGGTGGATTCAAAGAATATCGGCATCCAGGGTCAAAGCTGGGGAGGGATACAGGTGGCACAACTGATTACCATGACCGATATGTTTAAAGCTGCCTGGGCCGGTGCGCCTGTGGCGAATATGACTTCCGCTTATGGCGGCATTCGTTGGGAAAGTGGTTCCAACCGCCAGTTTCAATACGAAAAAACGCAAAGCAGGTTAGGTGCTACACTTTGGCAAAAACCTTCACTATATATAGAAAATTCTCCACTGTTCCATTTGCCAAAAGTAAAAACACCTTTGGTGATCATGCACAACGATGCAGATGGCGCAGTACCCTGGTACCAGGGCATTGAACTGTTTACCGGTATGCGCCGACTCGGCAAAAAGGTCTGGATGCTTAATTATAACGGTGAAGCACACAACCTGGTACAACGTAAAAACAGGAAGGATATCCAGATACGCGAACAACAGTATTTTGACTGGTTGCTGAAAGGAGAGAAGCCTGCGAAATGGATCGTTGAGGGTGTTCCAGCTGTGAGGAAAGGAAAGGACTGGGGTTTGGAGATAGTTGATTAATTAAGAAAATATAGTTTTCAAAGAAGTCAGGCCGATCGGGCTATTGATAGAGCAATTGGCCTGATAATAAATGAAATGACCCCGTAATGCTGCAGCGCAGGTATACGGGGTCTTATTTTTTTAAGCCGCCTGGTCGCTAATAAATTTAACCAGGCTTCTTTTCGCGATTGGTAACAATGTTTCATCAACCGGGAAACTTAATCCGGTCTCTATGGAATACACCGCCGGGTTTGGCAACTGGTTGAAATGCCGGATCAGTTCCGATTTCGTATGTTCATATGAACTGGCAATATCCCTGCGCCATTTATTGATCAGTACCGTTTTGATGCTGCGATATTTTTCATCACGTTTTTCAAAAAAGGAGAGACGATAGTGATAGGTCCTGGCGATCCTGCTATTGCCCGAACTTAAAAAGAAATACCCCTCTTTTTGGTCCAGGGGGATAAGTCCCACAGGGTTGATGTCGATTTTGTCTTCGACAAATTCATAAATATCAGCTCCGGCCTGGACGGTTGTCTTCAAAGTGTCGGCTGCGTAGTGTATGATATCCTCTAGTTCCTGCATGAGTTCATCATCCTCGATCATCTGCTCATATAATAATTGCAATTTCTCGATTTGAATGCCGGTCATTTTTTTGGGGAAATGTTCCTGTAGAAACTTTTTGTTTTCCCGAAAGGCGACAAGGTTGTGATAGTGAAAAACTACATCCGCCAGCTGGGGGTATAATTTGTTCTGATCAAAATATTTATTTACCTCCTGGATGTAGGCGAGGAGGGTGTATTTTTTTAACTCGAAATCGATATAGCCTTCGGCGAACCATGTTTCAGATAATTGTTTCATAGTCGGGAGGTGGTTTAGTTATTCCAATTTACAAAAAAGAAATAAAAACCAAAAGAGGGGAATTGTTAATTAGCATCCAATGTTTTGGGAAATTATTGTATCAGGCTAAGGTTAAGGTTGAGGTTGAGACTAAGGTTGAGGTTGAGTGAGTCTCCGCCTCCACCTTAACCACTATCTTAAATCATGAAAGCAAATTAAACCACAGCGAACGCGGAGAGCACAGCGAAAATGTCTAATTGTTCCAAAAATACCTGCCGCTGGCAGCAAAACTCGCTGTGCCCGCTGTGTGCGCAGTGGTTATTTAACTTCTGAAATCACTCGAACCACTACCTCAACAAAGAAAGGGCACCGGGAAAAAATCAAGCCTCCAGGGATTGATTTCGGAGTGTGAATATCCAATTACTAATCCCCAATTACAAATTCCAAATTCCGTTAAATCTCACGATCCGGGTTAAAATTCTCCAACTCCTTCGCCACTGCGGTGAGGAAAGTAGCACCCAGGCTGCCGTCTACAATTCGGTGATCATAGCTCATCGACAGGTACATCATGTGACGGATGGCGATGCTATCGCCCTGTGCCGTTTCAATGACAACCGGGCGTTTTTTGATCGCTCCCACGGCCAGGATGGCTACCTGTGGCTGGTTGATGATGGGTGTGCCCATCAGGCTTCCGAAAGTGCCTACATTGGTGAGTGTAAAAGTACCGCCCTGCGTATCGTCGGCTTTGAGTTTGCCATTGCGGGCGTTATCGGCCATATTATTTACCTGTTTGGACAGGCCTACCAGGTTCAATTGATCGGCATTTTTAATTACCGGTACGATCAGGTTGCCACTAGGCAAAGCAGTGGCCATACCAATATTGATATCTTTTTTGACGATGATCTTGTCGCCATCAAGTGAGCAATTGACCAGGGGGAATTTCTTTATGCACTTTACAATAGCTTCGATGAACAAAGGAGTGAAAGTGATGCGTGTGCCTTCCCTTTTTTCAAAGTCCTTTTTCACTTTATCGCGCCACATCACTAGATTAGTAACATCGGCTTCAGTAAAGCTGGTGACATGCGGACTGGTGTGTTTGCTACGCACCATGTGCTCGGCGATAAGTTTGCGCATTCGGTCCATCTCAATGATCTCAACATTGCCACTATAAGATGTGATCTGCGTACTTTGTGTGCTTAGCTGCGCGTTTGGCTCTACTGCAGTTTTTTGAGGCTGGCTATATTCGGGTTGAGGTTGAGTGGATTCCTGTTTGCGTGGGCCAGCGGCTTTTCTATTGCTTACATATTGAAGAATGTCCTTTTTGGTCACGCGGCCTTCATTACCGGTGCCGGGGATTTGTTCCAGTTCCGACATACTGATCCCTTCGCTTGCGGCGATATTCAAAACAAGTGGCGAGTAAAAGCGACCAGCGGAACCGCCCGATTGCTGTGGCCTGTCCTGGGTGACGTCTACGGCTTCCACCATCACTGCTTCCTGTGCTTTTGGAGTATGTTGTTGCTGAGAAGGCTGTGAAACCACTGGCTCAGGCGTTGAAGCTGATTCGGTAGCACCTGTCTTTATCCTGGCGATAACGGCGCCGATGGGTACGACGTCATTTACATTGAATAAAATACTTTCGATCGTGCCTTCCGCGGTACTGGGGACCTCGCTATCCACTTTATCGGTGGCGATGTCAAGCACGGTTTCATCCATCTTGACGGGGTCGCCCGGTTTCTTATGCCATTTTAAAATGGTCGCTTCCGTAATACTTTCGCCAAGTTTTGGCATGATCAGGTCAACTGTAGCCATAAATAGTTTTTGTTACCAGTTTTTAAACCGCGCCAAAGGTAATGAATTGACAATAATCACGCTATCAACTGTTAGCCAAAATGAATTTTCTTAAAAAATTCAGGGCAGCGGCAGCGGTCATCATAATATTTCGTTGGCGGTCAAACCTTAGATTGAGCTTTAGTGTTTTGCAGCCATCCTTATTACCCACAGCTATCCAGACTGTGCCAACTGGCTTTGTTTCAGTGCCGCCACCAGGTCCCATGATACCAGAAGTGGCCAGGGCGTAATCTACCGCGAGGTTTCGAATGGCGCCGTTGACCATTTCGATTACTGTCGACTCACTCACCGCTCCATGTGCGACCAGTGTATCGTTCGAAACACCGAGAATATTTTTTTTAACCTCATTCGCATAACTGACCACACTGCCTTTAAAATAATCCGATGATCCCGCGACGCTGGTAATTAGACTGGCAATATATCCGCCAGTACAACTTTCAGCGGTACCCATCGTTTTTCCTTTTTCTTTCAATATCCGACCAACGACCACTTCCAGTCCAATATCCTCATCAGCTACGAGGTAATCGTCTAACAGCAATTGCATCTTTTCGAAGTAGGGTTGGATCAGGCTTTCGACGGCTTCTTTGTTTTCGCCTGTACTTGTGAGCCGAAGTTTAACCATACCATAACTGGGCAGGTAAGCCAGCCTGATACCTGCGGGTAGTGATGATTCGAATTCAAGTAAACGCTCTGCGATCAGTGACTCACCTTGTCCGGCTGTGATGGCAGTGCGATGTACGACCGCAGGCATGGTAAACTCTTTTAACAAAAGGGGGATCACTTCATTTAGGATCAATCCTTTCATTTCGTGCGGTACGCCGGGTAAGGAAAAAAACAGTTTGTCTTCTTTCCTGAAAAGCATTCCGGGGGCCGAACCCCGTGCATTATGCAATACCGTGCACACATCTGGCACTTCAGCCTGTTTTAAATTTCTTTCCAGTATTGGTCCGGGCCGCAGGTACACTTTTTCAAAGAGGTACTGTACGTGCGCCCGTACATTTTCGTTCACGACCATTTTGCCCCCGAAATATTTGCATAGAACTTCCTTGGTGATATCATCATCCGTAGGACCAAGTCCACCGGTAAGGATAATGATCTTTGATGAACGGGATTCTTCCTCCAGTGTGTGCCAGATCTCATCCCAGGTATCGCCTACAGCAACGCGCCTGCGGACCCACACGCCGATGCGGTTTAGTTCCTGGGCAATAAAAGCACTATTGGTATCGATGGTTTGTCCTATCAGAAGCTCATCGCCAATCGTGATGATAGATGCATTGATCATGAGGTTTGTGGCAGTTTGATGGGCAAATATCCGTTATTCCTTAAAGCCGACGTCCAGGTAAATATCTTTATGTAACAGGATCAAAAATCAGTTGTTATCGAACATAGTAATTCCTATTTATACATTGATAAAGGCGCTTTAACTTCATTTTCCAAAATTCAAGTCTAATTCTTTATAATTTCAGCAAAAAAAGAGCGTACTACATGAAAAAAATATTCCTGGGCCTGGGTTTTACCATTTATTCGGTGATAGCATTGAGTCAATCCATTACTCAAAAGCTGCAAAAGGCATTTCAGCAGTTTGAAAACGATCCTCAACTACAGGCTGCGATCAGTTCTTTATATGTGATCGATGCAAAGACCGGCAAACCTGTTTTTGAAAAAAATGCCAGGATCGGCCTGGCACCCGCATCTACACAAAAAATTATAACCAGTGTAACGGCGTTTGAGTTGCTGGGAAAGGATTACAGGTATAAAACGGAGTTTGCTTTCGAAGGGGATAAGCTGGTTATTATTCCAGGTGGTGATCCAACTTTCGGAAGTTGGCGATGGAATAAAGAGGAAGCCAAGGTCCTCCTGAACCGGGTGGTCCAATCGGCCACAAAGACAAACCCTTCTATCAGCGGCATTGTTATAGATGACAGGAATTGGGAGAATGGCGATATTCCTGACGGATGGATCTGGCAGGATATCGGAAATTATTATGGGGCAGGTGCAGGTATATTAAACTGGCGTGAGAACCAGTTTGACCTGGTATTATCATCGGGTTCTAAAATTGGCGACCCGGTTCAGATTGTTAAGACGGAACCATCTCTGTTTGATTATGAACTCAACTCAGTTGCTGTTGCCGCCCGAAAGGGCAGTGGTGATAATGCCTATATTTATTTTCCCGTGAGCAGCGATAAAGGTTTGGTAAAAGGCACCATCCCTGTTGATGAGAAAAGTTTTACTATATCAGGATCATTGCCCTCGGGATCAGGTCAGTTTATTGGTGAGTTAAGTGAAGCTATATCAAGATCAAACTTCGATCCACCCGGAGCTGCTACCAGTGCCCGGTATCTAAACAAGAATATTGACCGGAAGAATTTGAAAGTACTACACACGGAAACATCACCTGCCCTGGATTCCATTATTTACTGGTTCAACAAAAAAAGTATCAACCTATACGGCGAGGCTTTAATCAAAACGATCGCGCTTGAAAAAAGGGGATTTGGCGCAAGCGACACCGGCCTTGCGATCTTAACAGATTTCTGGAAACAACAGGGCCTGGATGAGCGGGAATTAAATATGTACGATGGCTCGGGACTTTCTCCGTTAAACCGGGTGACCACACATGCCCAGGTAGAGATCTTGAAATATGCGAAAGCCAAATCATGGTATCCTGCTTTTTTTGACGCACTACCGGAATACAACAATATGAAGATGAAAAGCGGGACGATCAATGGTGTCAAAGGTTTTTGTGGATACCACAAGTCAAAAGATGGCCAGGAGTATATTTTCTCATTTCTCGTAAACAATTACAATGGACGTGCATCCACACTGGTGAGTAAAATGTATAAGGTTTTGGATGTACTGAAATGAGGTTTCATGTATGGAATTAGTAATTAGGGATCATTGCTGTCCGGAATAAAATCTTGGATAGTTGTCAGAACCTTTGACCCGCGCGGCATCTATGTCTTTTACATTTACAGGGGCTTTGCTTAATTTTCCCCGGAGACTCTTACTTTTGCTGGCCGTTGTTTAAATGTATCGATGGTCAGGATACCACAGCGCACACTGCGAACACAGCTAAGTATTCGCATCAGGTCCTGTTCTACGTAGCAGATTTTATCACGAAAACGGCTTTCGCTGTGCTCACCGTGCCCGCCGTGGTTTATAGTACTCCAGA
>JAEZRB010000145.1 GCA_023412975.1 Bacteroidota bacterium
GATCATTCAGGCTTCATCGGCATTTTTCCCAATAAAACCTAACCAGGATAAAGCGTCAGAAGCGCCGGTTTTTCTTTGGGTCGGCAGGCTCGATGCAAATAAAGATCCAATTACTGTATTAAAAGCATTTACCAGGTTTTTGTCGGAGAAACCTTCGGCGACGCTTATAATGATATACCAGACCAATGATCTTTTGAATGAGGTGAAAGACCTGGTTCGAAACAATAACCTGGCCGGCAGATCGGTCAGGCTGCAGGGAAAAGTTCCACATCATGATATGCAGGATTGGTATCAATGCGCCGACTTTATTATATCCGGCTCCCATTATGAAGGCAGTGGAATTTCAGTCCTTGAAGCGATGTCATGTGGCTGTATTCCTATATTAACGAATATAGCTTCGTTCAGACGAATGACAGGACCGGGATGCTGTGGGTTGCTGTTTGAACCCGGGAATGCCGACTCTTTGGTAGACGCTTTGCGCAGGACTCCACACTTGGATATTGAAAAGGAGCGTTCCAAAGCTTTGCAGCGTTTTCGTAGCGAGTTTTCCTTTGAAGCAATAGCGAGTAAGATTAATACATTAATTCATGAATGAGACACCTCAGTTGGTAAGTATTATCATGCCTACATATAACAGGGCAGGGCTGATACTGCAATCAATCGAATCGGTAAGGATGCAGACCTACAGCAATTGGGAACTTATCATTGTGGATGATGGATCTGAAGACAATACGGAACAGGTGGTAAGCGGCATTGTTGATGAGAGAGTACATTTTATTAAAGCGGGTCGAATAGGGATAAATGGAAGGGTGAAAAATATTGGGCTTAAGAGGGCGAAGGGGGACCTGATCGCGTTTATAGATTCAGATGATCTCTGGGCTTCTAATAAGCTTGAAATGCAGATCGCTATGCTTAAACAATATCCACAGGCAGGGTTTTCCCTCTCGGGCGGATATAATTTTAGAGTACCAGGAGAGCCAATTGAATACTTTTACAAAATCAGGCAGGGCTATCGGGTTGGGAATATGTTGACAGCAATTTTCAAAGCGGAGGTTGCGATGATTATTCCAACCCTCGTATTTCGAAAAGAATGTTTAAATAAAACCGGGTTTTTTGATGAACAAAAGGTTTTTGGAGATGGTGATTTCATTATACAACTCGCCCGCCACTACGAAGGCATTGTGATATATGATCCGCTTTTTTTCCGGCGCCTGCACGAACACAACGACAGTGATCAGAACTGGGAAAAGCGTGCTGACGAGGGGATCGAGCGGGTATTGACTTATCGAAAGGAGAAGGTTCTACCGGTCAGCCTCGCCCGGGATACGATGTTCAGAATGTATATCAATGCAGGAGAGAAACATTTGCGATACCAAAACTATGGCACGGCTGCACGAAAGTTTTTAAATGCATGGATAAACAAACCATTGAGCATCATTCCTATCAAGAAAACTGCAAAAGTGATCCTATCGTTGCTGAAGAGTTAGCGCCAGCATTTCTGTCGCAGTTTCCTCAATGTTACGGTATAAAATATTCCCGGAAATAAAGGGCGAAGTCTTCAATATAGGAATTGCCTGCTGTGTCATTTCTTGTATCGACGAGACGAAATGCCATTGTCGAATATCGGCGTTCATGGGCCTGCAAAAGCTAATGACATGAGCACCGGCATATAATGCTTCCATACAAACGCCTGGGAAACCCTCATAAGCGGATGGATGCAGGAGTATTTTGGTTTTTTGCATTCGGGAAAGCACTTCGGGGTATGGTAATTCACCCACCAGGGTTAATGTGTCCTGCAGATTCAGCTTTTCGATCAGCTTAAAAAGATTCTCTCTCTCAGGTCCATTTCCGATCAATTCGGCTTTTATACCTGGCTGGTGATTTTTGATCGCGGCAACAATTTCAATAAAGATATCAAACCGTTTCAGCAGGATCAATGATCCTACGGCCAGCAGGTCAATGGTTTTTTCACCAGGTATTGCTCTAAAAAGGCTGGTATTTAATCCCGGTGTTATGATATGCTTGGGTTTAAGGCCATGATTCAATTCAAATGTTGTACTGATCGAATCTGAAATTGCGATCAGCTCGTCTGCTTTAAGTCCAGCCCGTTTTGGATACTTGTTTTCTTTTTTTGCATCCTGCCCCAGTATCCAGCAGTGATGGCGAAGGTGATTTTTTTTTGCAAACAGGTGACCAATTGCAGCGCATTCGCCATACCAGAAACTTAACAGCGAGGAAATTATATGCTCCTGGTATATCCGCGCCAGGACGGCCAGTATTTTTTGACGGAGTATCAGCCTGGCTATGCCGCCTTTATTTCGACCATTGAATGGAATAACGCGTATTCCCCGCCAGCGATATTCTGTGTTATGATATGGATATTGAAAGCTAAGAACAATGACGTCTAGATTCGGATCGATTTTCTGAAATGTTTCAACGAGTTGCTGCTGCATAGGCAGGCAGGTAGAGTCGGTTTCATCTTTTGGAAAACCCGGTGTAAGTATGACAAGCGTTTTTTTATGACTCATCCATCGAAATGATTTTATTACACCATGAAAGACTTTTTTTGTTGTGGGTAATGAGTATCACCATTTTTCCCTGGCGGGTAAGTTCCTGGAAATGCGTCAGCAGGGAATTTTCCGAGGTTTCATCCAGTTCGTTGAACGGCTCATCCAGTAGTATGATATCTGCATTTTTATACAGGGCGCGGCAATAGCGATTCGCTGCTGTTGCCCGCCGCTGATATTTTTCCCATTTTCTGTTATCGTCAATTCCAGGCCTTCAGGGTTTTGGGAAATAAATTCAGAAAGACCTGAAACCCTGATTGCATAATCGAGATTTGCCGGATGATAACCATTTTCTTCCAGCGTAATATTTCTAAGCAGGGTATCATGAATTAGGAAAGTTTGTTGCCTGACATAAGCGATCGAAGGCCAGTAAACTTTGAGGCTGTTTTTTTTGAGGGCGACGTCATTAATGATCACTTCTCCCTGCGCGGGTTCGAGGAATCCCAGGATAATATTTAACAGGGTTGTTTTTCCAACTCCCGATGCTCCGCTAATTCCCAAAAAGTCATTTCGCTGCAATGAAAGGCTGAGATTTGATAGCACTGGTATGCCGTTGTAACTGAATCCTATACCCCTTAAGTTCACTGACTGGATACTGACGACGGGGCGCTTGTCATATCCTGGCACTACATCCTGGGAGGTGGGTGCCATAGTTTTTGTTGCAAATTCGTATGCCTTCATTTGCCCGTTGGCATTGGTAATTTTTACAATGCCGGGAATGATCTTATATGCCGCGGCTACAAAGGCGCCAATGGTTAGAAGGTAGGATGAATCATTAGTACCCGTCCATTTTGCAATCACAACCAGGACGAACAGGCCGAGGATAGCAAATACTTCAATGATCCGCGCAGGCATACTTTGCACCAACATGCTATCGAATAGTGCAGTACTGAATTTTTTTCGGGCTTCAATAAACCGTTTGAGAAAAAACTCACGACGGTTGTAAACATTACTTTCAATATATCCTTTTAAAGCGTCCATCACGTATTGATAAGAAAACTGGTTATGGACCTGGATGTTTTTTCTTGCCTTCGCCATTCTTTTTTTAATAAAATAGAAGACAACTACTACCGGCGGTAACAATATTCCGAGCAGTAGCAGGAAGAGTTTGAAATTAAAGAGTAGAATGGCAAGAACAGCGATACCGATCAGGCAGGTCTGAGTTACGATCTGTTGAATTCCCGCAACTACATACTGGCAAAATTCAAATGGCTGCAGACAGATCGATCTGATATGCTTGGAGGAGTCGATATTCACAAAGTCTCGGTAATCGGAAGACTGGTAATTTCTCAGCCGTTCGGATGATAAGCGAATGGCCACCCGGCTGTTGAAGCGGTATTGGGCTTTTTCCAGGTAGTAAGCGCCCAGGTTTTTTAATCCAAATAAAACAAAAAAGATCGCGATCAGCCAGACTGAATCCGGGTTTGCAAGCCAGCCAGGTAGAAAACCCGAGAGCGTATAGTCACCAGGTTGAATATAAAATCGAATGATCCAAAGCAGGGAAGCCAGCGCGACTATATCAAGCAGGCTGATAATAATATTGCCGAGGGCCAGTGAGCAGAAGTTTTTTCTCTCTTCTTTGTCAAAAACGCGCCATGTATTTTCGAATATCTTTTTCACGGGTTTGTTGACAGTTTAGTGGTGAGTAGCGGAAATAACATGAAGATGAGAATGCCGTATTGCGTTTCAAATGCGGCTTCTATAAGGAGCCAGGCCATAAGTGTTATAAAGACTGCATTTGCCAACCGGCACCGGGGGGCAAGTACCAATTTTGCCAGGCTATAACAAACAAATACCAGCACCAACAGACCAGTAATACCGTTTTGTAAGGTGGTTTCCAGGAATTGATTGTGGGTATTATAGGCGCGGTATCCCGGATCATTACTTCCTGGGTCGCCAGTATACATGTTCATGGCAACATACTTTGCATTGAGAGATGTCTGCGCATCACCGGGACTTACACCTAACCACCATGCGTTTTGTTCGGTTAGAATTTCAGGTACAAATCGCCATTGGAGCAAGCGGAACTGGAAGCCGTTGAAATAATCAGCCTGGTTGAATTGGTCTTGCGTTACCAGGCTTAGTTCACCTTTAAATACATCTGCGAATCTTGCCTGCACCGGGTTTTTTGTAAATGAAACCATGGCAATCCCAGCAAAGAGTATTATCGATAGGGTGACGACTCTTGCCCGCTGAACATTGAAAAAACTGATGAAGTAAGAAATAGCTCCCAGGAACCAGATTCCGATCACAAATTTTGATGAAAGAAGGAAGAGAAAGATGGAGAAAAAGATGAGAAAAAATAAATTACGATTTCGGCCCTGCAAATGTGGTCTATACAATATTATTTCCCCGAGGTAGAAGATCGCAATCAGCAGCAGTATGGAAAAATAAACAGCATGCTGACCGATGGGTGCTACCAGTTCGTGATAAAACAGAGCAGAGATATCTCCATGCCTGCTCCACTTAATCATGTTATAGAAGAGACAGTAGGATGACGCGGCTGCCAGGACCAGGCAATAATGGAAAAACAATTTTTTTGCTGATCTTATGTATGAGCTAGTAGTGCCAATGGCCAGAGGTACCAGCAACAGACCCGATTTGATCCGAAAGTTAGATAAGCCCTGGTGGAAATTTTCAGTAAACAAGAGTGCAACAAATTGTAGTACCAGGAAAAGAGTAGTTGTAAAGAGGAAGAATGTCCAGTGCCTGTCACGTAAAATAATTTTTAAACCACCGGCTTTGATAAACAAGCCTGTGCTGATCATAATGCCGACAACGATGCTGCTCACAGCACGGAGGGAGAAGGCCATGCTGGCAAGAAGTACCACGTATAACAGATGAAATACCTGGCAAACAATTTTAGATGAGACTGTATTCATATTTGCCTGGATAAAAGGTAATATTCACCGTTGACTGATTAGCTTTTTCCCCGTTTATATATCCTTAATTTTTGATTGACAGAATAGATCAACGCTATTACAAAACTGATAGAGAGGGTAGACAACAATCCCAGCACAAGCCAAACGATCAAACTATTGCCCGCAGGCTTTTTTGGTGGATAGAAATCCTGTACCACCTGAACTGCCCTCATAAACTTCAACTCCTCCTTATACCCAAGGTGTTTTTCATTCATTTCTATTAATTGTTGGCTTATTCCCTGTACATCTACGATAAGACTATTATTAGTACTATTTGTTTTTAATAAACCCGCTATCACAGCTCTCAAAGAATCCAGGGTTTGGATCTCGCAGGCCGTTTTGCTGATCATGGCTTCGGTGCGGTTTCGTTTTGAAGTCAGCCTTTCTTTTGCCACCCCATGATTGTCAAAACCAAAAACGATCCCCTTCTGAAGTTCGCTGAGGATGGCAGGATCGGTTACACTTACATCGATCAGGAACCCATTTGGGTTTTGTGCACTGAAAATTTTTTGGATTTCCTCAGCTTTTAGACCTTTTACTTTTTGTAAGAGTCCAACCGGTATATTTAAAATGCCAGCCAGCGATTCATCGTTGCCGTTACGAAGTAAGTTGTTCCAGTTACTTACGATCTGTATATTATTTTGATTGGTCGTGAACGACGATTGCAGTACCAGCCTGCTTTTATAAACGGCTGGGAGGGAGTTAAATCGAAGAAAGCCGAGAAACAAGCCAGTAAGTGTGCCGGTAAGAAAAAGCCATTTATACCGCTTCAAAAATGCGAAGCTGCGATCGAGTAATGCAAGCAGGTCGATCTCATCACGATTGATATCTCTTTGGTTCGATAGGTCCATATTTTATACCTGGATCCGGATATTAAATGTACCGGTGACTTCGAGCCGTATCGAAGTTTTTCCTCTAAAGGTTGCCAGCTGAGCCCGCTTATAACTAATTAAACCTGTTTTTTTTCATCGGGCACCTTGTTAACTTCGATAAAGCATGTATGTGACGATAAACAGGCATCAATTGCTTAGTAATTTTTTTTCACTTGGCACTGTACAGGCCATAAGTTCCCTGGTGCAGCTGATCGTAATACCGCATGTTATTAGCAGCATCGGGGTAGGAGGATATGGCGTGGTGGCGGTAGCGCAGGTGGTTATGTTTTACCTCGCTGCGATCACGGATTATTCGTTCAATCAAACAGCCACACGTGATATATCGGTGAACCGGGCAGAGCCGGGTAAAATATCCGCGATATTTTCAAGAGTATTATTTTCACGGTTGATACTTTGCGCCATTGCGTTTATAGTGCTGCTCTTGTTGATTGGGATAATTCCTTTTTTCCGGTCCAACCTGTTCCTGTATTTGATGGCTTTTTCTTTCGTGATCGGTCACGCGGCATTGATCAATTGGTTTTTTTTGGGTATAGAGCGTATGCATATAATTGCAGTAGTCACCCTAATCGCCAGGTTCATCTTCGCGGTATTAGTATTTGTGTTTATCCGGGATTCCGGGGATAGTTATCTTTTTCTTTTCTTCCTGGGGCTGGGCAACATGGCAGCGGCGCTGATCAGCCTGGTTATTGTATTTCGAACGTATTCGCTTTGTCTTAAATGGCCCGGTGTAAGCGGAATTGTATCGGAACTAAAAGAAGGCTGGCAGGTTACACTCAGCCATTTATCCAATAGCACCTGCCACTATGCCAATATTTTTATCCTGCGGATATTCTCTGCAGACCTGCTCGTAGGTTACTATGCCATTGCTGAGAGAATATTCTTTACGATACGCCAGGTATTTGTTGTTTTTTCACAGGCAGTTTATCCCCGTTTGTGCCAGGCTTTGGAACAGGGCAAGTCGAGAGCTGTTTCATTTTTGATAAAGCCTTATTCTCTTTTTTTAATGGTGGTGATACCAGGTGCTACCCTGTTATTTATATTCTGCCCATATGTCTTGTATTTTTTCATGGGTAACGAATATCCGCATGCTGTCATCTATATGCGAATCTTTTGTTTTATCGCTGTGATTGTTTGTCTGAATATTCCGGGCACGCTTTTAATGTTTGCAGCTAACCAGAAATCTGAGTATTTAAGAGTGTACCTGTTGGCAACCGTTTTGAATATTACCCTGAACCTGGTTTTGGCGGGTTACTACCATGCGTATGGGACCCTGATGGCGATCTTCATCACTGAGGCTTTTATCACCATCGCGGTAACTTATTTTGCGGGTCGCAGACAGGTAAAACCCCAGGAAACGCCGGGTCACCAGGAGAGCATTGGGTTTTGAAAGTATAAATTAATGTACGTTATGAATGTCAACCGGTACTTTCCATTTGCATTCATTTATTTTTTTATCAATTCGCTGGGATTGCCTTTTGGACTTACCTATACCTCCCTGCTCGCTCCCCTGTTTTATGCCTGGGTTATAATTGTAAGAAAAAAGGAAGTTTTACTTCCGTTTATCGCCATTCTCGTTCCTTTCATCGCCGTACATGTTTTGCTAAATGAGATTTTGTTGGATGCCTACCTGCTTTCGCTTTTAAACCTGGTATTGGTTTATGTTTTTTGCCAGGCTGCCTATACATTCCTGCTCATGTGCAGAGATATTGAGAAAATATTCAGATGGATCCTGTTTATTAATTTTATATTATGTCTTCTTGCAGTACCCTTATTTTTTACACCATATTACGCTGTTTTTTGGGATGAGCAGGTTCTGACCGAGGGAGTAGGACGGCTGAGGCGGTTGCGACTATTTACCTATGAACCTTCTTATTACGCATTTATTTTTACCCCATTTCTTATTTTCTTCCTATTGCAGTATTTGTTCAGGCAGAATACCATCAGGGGAGTGATTTTGTTGCCGATGCTGCTTTTGCCTTACCTGCTTTCGTTTTCCATCGGCGTAATGGGGGCGTTGGTTGTGGCATTATTGGTAACCTGGGTTATCTATTTCAGGCGACTAACCAGTAAAAGACGGATCGCCAACGCCATCATTACAACCGGTGCTTCACTCACGGTGGTGCTGTTCAGTTTGTTGATGTTTTTCAGGAACAACCCAATATTTACCCGGTTTCGAAATATACTTTCCGGGCGGGATAGTTCCGGTAGGGGGCGCACCAGTGAAGCATTTATCCTCGCACAGAAATTGATTAACCAGGGCAGCGAGTTCTGGGGCATCGGCATCGGGCAGATTAAAATCGCTGGCGAAAATATAATCAAGGACTTTTATCTCTATAATATGGATATCGTGGTAACTATTCCCAATGCCGTTGCAGAGACGCTTGCGATCTTTGGCTGGGTAGGGTTATCCCTGCGGATACTGGTAGAGATATTTTTCTTTTTTTATACCCGGGCCTGGTCGAATTATTATCGGCTTTCTCTTTTCTTATTCGTATTCATATACCAGTTTACAGGCAGCTTTATTACCAATGCAGCCGAGTATGTAGCCTGGATACTGGCTTTTACAAATGTGTTTCCACAGTTTGATGTTAAAAAAAAGTACGATGATGCTATTATCACTCCATCAAATGCGTCGCAGCCGGTGTAAGAACAATATTATTTTGCCGGCAGGATTCCAGCATCAGTCTTTCATAATCGTCTATATTTTTTTCAACATTATAGACCTTGCGGATCCTTTCAATATTCATATTCCTTCTTAGATCCTGTACGGGGGTATTCCGGGGCGCGTTGATGATACTGGTTACCTCGTCTTCCGAAGCGAAATATTCTGCGCCATTTTCCAGCACGGCTTTGTTGAAGACATTATTGTGCGCCGCAATATTACAGCGACAGGCCATGGCTTCGAGTAGGGATGGGTTGGTGCCGCCTACCGAGTGGCCATGAAAATATCGTGCGGAGTGATAGCGAAGGTTGTTTAGAACATGCTGATCATAAATAGATCCCGCAAACTTGACGAACCGGTGCTGGAAATGATGGCTCAGGTATCTGCCAAACCTGTTACTAATATTGCCGACGACCATCAAAGGGAAGTCCAGTTTAGATTCGAGGTAACCTTTCAGGATCATCTCTACATTATTTTCCGGCTCAATTCTCGCCACCAGCAGGTAATATTGTTGTGCTGAAAGACTGTATGAATTAAGAATGGAGTGATCAATTTTGGTAAATACTTCCGCACCATAGGGTATATAAGCGGGCTCTTTGCGGTAGCATTGCCGGAAATGATCCTGCATTTGCGGGGAGTCAGCTACAAGCACATCAGCATGTCTGGCAGCAAGTGATTCTGCAAATCTTAAGAAACGACGCGTGGGTTTATTATACTTACTGCGCATCCATTCCATACCATCGACATTTACAATATTCACGGTTTGTTTTGGCCAGCGCCAATGCCAGATCGAATCGCTGGTATAACCAAGGTGGAGTAGCACATCAAAATCGCGTTGGCGGGCATCATTGATGCAGTGCAGGTCATACAGGAACTGTCCAAATGTCCCAAGCCTGTGTTCGGGATCCTTGCAATGAATGATATTAACCCCATTCCACTTTCTTTCCTGGTATGGATGACGACTTGAATTGTATACATACACTTCGTGGCCTCTTTGTGAAAGTCCGTGAGACAGGTATTCTGCAAATTGCTCGAAGCCACCATAATGGTTGGGAATGCCGCGGGTGCCTAGTATGCCAATTCTCAGCTTCTGCATGCTGATAATGCATTTTGATATGCCAGCAAGGTTTTTTGTGCTGCCTGTTGCCATGTGTATTGAGATAATATTTTTTGTTGAAGTGTTTGTGAAGATTCTATAGCGGTGGCCCGTTGTACGGCATCAAATATGGAGGCCGGATCTTCCGGTTCACAATAAAACGCGTCGTTTCCAAAGTATTCCCGGGTAAATCCTCGGTCGGTGACAACAATATTGCAACCCATAGCCGCGGCTTCCAGTGATGAAAGTCCGCAGGTCTCATGCCAGCTGGGCAGCACATGCACTTTTGCTTTTCGATAGTAACTGATCAGTGTTTCAATCGGAACGCGACCACAGAAGATGATATTTGAGGATGCGATTTTTTTGCACTCCGAATAATACTTTGCCTGGTTTGGCGCCGGCAGACCGGTTAATAATAAGGTGTAATTGGTATCGTTCAAAGCCCTGATCAGGTTGAGCTGGTTCTTTCGGCCTTCAATCCTCGCTGCTGAAAGCACCAGGCGCTGATCCTTTGTTGTTCCAGGTAATGGTGAGTACAGGGAATCATCAATACCATTTGGCACGACGGTATAATTTTTTTTGATACCATATAGGCGTTCTACCTCGAAATATTCGGCTTTCGAATTTGGCAGTAACCAGCTTGTCTTTCGAAGTATTTCCCTGATACTCGACTGTTGTCCTTTCCAGATATATGATTTTGTTTGCAGGCTATCCTTGTTCAATAACCAGCGTCCAATCGTTTTGATATACTCGTTGGAGTTTTTGGGAAATAGGTTTAAAACAAAACCCGGCAGCCCCTTACGGTGCTTTTTGTCATATTCGGTATAATCGACCAGGATCGTAGAGACAACGATGGGTTTCTTTGATTTTCGGATATGATAAAGTAAGTCTGCCGGGCGGGTGATATTAAAAACATGCAGCAGATCATATTTAGAATAGTCTATATTCTCTGTTGTCAGGCGCAGATCCACTTCTACGCCGAGTAGACGGAGAAAGCGGGCGGTTTGCAAAACCTGTTCCGTATCCCCGCCAGGGACAGTATAAAGGGTTGACCGGGTGATAAAAGCGATTTTCATCATTTGATTCCGCATACCCAAACGTGAAAAAAGTCTAATTAGCTGCCTGCCAACCGGAAAAGCCGGGGGAGGTAAGTAACGGCGGAGTATTTTGTGGGAAAGCAGGTGAAGAATTAGCGAGCCGGATTGATGGGGTTAGGGTAAAAATCCCTATTTTCGCAGCCCTTTTTACCGGTTCTGGTAAAAGTTCGGGAAGTAGCGCAGGCCGGTAGCGCACCTGGTTTG
>JAEZRB010000173.1 GCA_023412975.1 Bacteroidota bacterium
GAGTAGGTATGCAAAGAGAAGCGAATAACGATTTTAGATAATTAAAATAAACCGCCACAGCGGAAGGTATTATGCAATTACTGGCAATTGCCTTTTATTTTAGTCTTGAAAAGCTGATCCTGGTAGCTGTCATCGTGTCTTTATCGATGGTAGTGGCCATGTATGCAACTTATGCCGAACGGAAAGTAGCCGCATTTTTACAGGATCGTATCGGTCCCAACCGCGCGGGGATCTTCGGTCTCCTGCAGCCGCTGGCCGATGGTGGTAAGCTGTTTTTTAAAGAAGAGATCATCCCCCTGATGTCTTCGAAGTTTTTGTTTATCCTGGGCCCAAGTTTGGCCATGATCACAGCATTGCTCACCAGCGCGGTGATACCCTGGGGACCTTCCTTTAATATAGGAGACAGGTCAATCGACCTTCAGGTTTCGGATATCAATATCGGGATACTGTTTGTATTTGGTGTGGTGAGTCTTGGTGTATATGGTATCCTCATCGGTGGCTGGGCATCCAACAATAAATTTTCACTGCTGGCTGCTATCCGCGGCGCATCACAAATGGTATCCTACGAATTGCCAATGGGACTTGCCCTGATCGCTGTATTGATGCTGGTAGGCGACCTGCGTATGAGTGCTATAGTTGGCAACCAGATCGAAAATGGCTGGCATATCATTTACCAGCCTCTTGGATTCCTGATATTTTTTATTTGTGCGCTGGCGGAGTGTAACCGGACACCGTTTGACCTGCCCGAAGCAGAGAACGAATTGAACTTTGGTTATCACCAGGAATATTCTTCAATGAAACTCGGGTTCTATTTGTTTGCAGAATACATCAACATGTTCATCAGCGGTGTAGTAATGGCAACCTTGTATTTCGGAGGATATGATATACCCTTTGTCAATGAAGCCAACTGGGGACTTGCACCCTGGTTGTTATCACTGATCGGATTTTCGGTGTTGATGCTGAAAGCAACGTTTTTCATATTCTGTTTTATGTGGATACGGTGGACCATCCCGCGTTTCCGGTTTGACCAGTTGATGAAACTGGGATGGAGAAAACTTATACCACTGGCATTGTTTAATATGATCCTCACTGCGGCGATCGTATTATGGCTGAAAGGATAGATGGAAGAGATGAGTGTTGTACGTTGTTGATGCAGATGGATATTGCGGATTTTTCGAATGAGTGTGTACTATTTTCAGGGTTCAACACTCAACGAGCAGGGAGACCTTATATTTGCGAAAATTTTAAACCCCCTTTGGGGAAAAAGATATGCGACTAACACAGAGAGCAAAACAGGTAGACCGGAAGCCAATGACATGGCTTGAGCGGATATACCTGTGGAATATCGCGAAGGGCATGTTGATCACGTTGCGGCATTTCTTTAAAAAGAAAGTTACCATACAGTACCCCGAACAACAAAGAACTTTTTCAAAAGTGTTTCGCGGACTGCAGATCCTCAACCGTGATGAGCAGGGTCGTGAGCGTTGCACAGCCTGCGGACTTTGTGCGGTGGCCTGTCCTGCGGAAGCAATCACCATGGAAGCAGCGGAGCGTCAGCCGGGCGAAGAACATCTGTACCGCGAAGAGAAATATGCTGCAAAGTATGAGATCAATATGCTGCGTTGCATCTTTTGCGGCTATTGCGAGGAAGCCTGCCCCAAGGACGCTATTTACTTATCGCAGACTTTTGCACCATCTAATTACGGAAGAACCGGCTTTATATATAAGAAAGAAGATCTTTTGATCCCGCATCCTGTTGAGGATCCGGATGGATATAAAAAAGCCCTGGGCGACAGGCCCCCAAGGGTTTCACAAAACGAAAGGCAGAATTAGATTATAAAGGCTCGTCGACATTGTAAACAGCCACAGCTTAAGAGAAATGAATATTACACAAATACTGTTCTGGATACTTTCCGTAATGGCTTTGTTTGGAGCCCTGATGGTGGTGGTAAGCAAAAATCCCGTGTACAGCGTCTTGTGGCTGATCATGACTTTCTTCGCAATTTCCGGTCACTATATATTATTGAATGCACAATTCCTGGCGATCGTGAACATCATCGTTTACGCTGGCGCCATCATGGTGTTGTTTCTTTTCGTGATCATGCTGATGAACCTCAACAAGATCACAGAACCGCAGCGAAACCGATGGCTTCGGATAGCAGGCGCCGTTTCAGGAGGGTGTTTACTGCTTATCCTGGTGGCAGCGCTGCGCGACAGTGAACTAAAAGGACAGGTAGCCCAGGTCAACCAGGGTAATATCGGTCTGATCAAAAACCTGGGAACTGAACTGTTCACAACTTATGTAGTACCCTTCGAAATAGCGAGTATATTATTTGTGAGTGCGATGGTGGGTGCAGTGGTGATCGGGAAGAAAGACTAAGGTCAATTTGAAAATTTGAAAATGTGGGAATTTGAAAATGGGTTGCCATAGGTTGTAAGAGTCTTATGTTTTTAGGTTTTCGAAAATAAGCTGGTTTATTAATGAATAAAAATATGTGATTCGAAATTGGGAATGAGTGAAGAAAGAGATCTTCATTTTCAAATTTTCAAATTCACAAATTTTCAAATTGGGATATGCCAATAAATTATTACATCATTCTGTCCATCGCGTTGTTTTGCATCGGTATTGTGGGTGTGCTCACACGCCGCAACGCCATCATTATTTTCATGTGCATTGAGCTGATGCTGAATTCGGTGAACCTGCTGCTGGTAGCATTTTCCAAAATGCATCACCTCAGTGCGGTAGCTGCAGGTAATGCGACGGGTGGAACCGACGGACAACTTTTTGTATTCTTTATTATGGTAGTGGCAGCGGCGGAAGTTAGCGTGGGATTGGCCATCATCGTGATGATGTACCGGAACATACATTCGGTAGATGTAAATTTTTTGAACAGGTTAAAGCATTAATACCCGTTCCCCAGGGAATGGGAGGATATATTCAATAACGCAAATTTTTTCTCCGCTTGTGCGGATGGTAGTATGAACAACACATTAGACCTCGTTTACCTCATCCCGCTGCTGCCGCTGATCGGTTTCCTGATCAATGGCCTGGGGCGGAATCATTTGACGAAAGGGTTGATCGGTGTTATCGGAAGCGGTACCGTACTCATTTCTTTCCTGATCAGTATCTGGGTGTTCATCCAGGTAAAGGATGGAAATACCCATGTAGCGAATTATTTCAATTTTATTTCAGTCGACAGCCTGGTCATTCCCTTTGCATTCCAGGTTGATCAGCTGACATCTATCTTTCTGTTGGTGATAACAGGTGTCGGCTTTTTGATCCATGTATACTCCACCTCGTACATGCATGATGAAAAGCCACATCATTTCGCAAGGTATTTCGCC
>JAEZRB010000232.1 GCA_023412975.1 Bacteroidota bacterium
TCCTCTCTTTGATTCATCGCAATCACCTGTCCCGCGCCATCCGGGCCTTTGCCAGAATCGCCCAGGTTGATCCCGGTCAACACAATTTCCTTTGTGCCATTTTTCGCCAGTTCTTCAACCTGTCTAACCACATTTGCAATGCTGTCACTACGGCTTTTACCACGTGCCATAGGAATGGTGCAAAAAGAACAATTGTAATCGCATCCATCCTGCACTTTAAGAAAGGTACGGGTCCTGTCATTCACCGACCAGGAAGCGTGAAACCCGGAAACATCGTCAATATCACAACTGCAAATAAGCGCTGAATCACCTTTGCTGAGTTCGCGGATATGACTGGCAATATTAAACTTCTCGGCAGCACCAAGTACAAGATCAACACCTGGGATTTCAGCGATCTCCTTTGGTTTAAGTTGTGCGTAGCAGCCGGTGATCACGACCAGGCTCTCCGGGGCCCTGCGCTGGATCCGGCGAACCAGGTGGCGACATTCCCGGTCGGCATTTTCCGTCACGGAACAGGTATTGATCACATACACGTCGGCCTGGTCGTCAAACTCTTTTTTTTCAAAACCCTCTGTTTCCAGCAGGCGGGAAAGGGATGAAGTTTCGGAAAAATTGAGCTTGCAGCCAAGTGTATGAAATGCTACTGTCCTGGATTCTGCCATGGGCCGGCAAAGATACGCTAATTGTGAGTTTGTAAGGAATCCAGGGCATGTGATAGTTGCCAATTCAGCTATTTCTCGCCGGTCGAAACTAAGGCTGGTATCCGGAGTCATAGGCCACCCCCAAATTCCCAACTCCCAATTCCTAAAATCCCTCCATTTGCGTTTAATTTGTAAAAACAGCTTTAGTGAATAAAAAATGGATATCATGGCTTGTGATCCTGATCCTGGCCGTCGTGCTTTATTTTGTAAAAAGAAACTCCGGTGATGAGGCCATCACCGATACGAAAGCCAAACCAGGCAACACCTCAGCGGTTAATCGAAACCGGGGGTTTGATCGAAGGGTTTCCTACCTCGAGTATACTGAACATGCCAAATGCCGGATGAAATGCCGAAAGATCACCCAGGCGGAAGTGGAAGAGATCATGAAGGGCGGGACAATTAATTATAAAAAAAGTGATGTGAAAGCACATCCTTGTCCGACATATGCCCTCGAAGGCATCACCAGCGACAGGCAAAGGGTTCGTATTGTATTCGCTCAATGTGATTATAAAACAAAAGTGGTGACAAGTATCGACCTGGATACTGAATGGGAATGCCATTGTCCCGGGGATGAAAAAAAATAAGACCTGATGCATTTTTTACTCAAGCCACTTCAATGGATATACAGCTTATATGCACAGGTTATATTTGTTGCCCTGATGCTGCTGATCTTTCCCTTTGTGATCATTGCCAGTTTTTTTGGCAGGATCAAAGGGGGCAATATGATCCTTCGGCTTTGCTCATTGTGGGCGGATCTCTGGTTCCCACTGATCTTTGTTTTTCACAAGAAAATATACGAGTCACCTCATGATAAGAAAAGGCAGTATATGTTTGTCAGCAATCATATATCCTACCTTGATTCCGCAGTTTTGGTAAAAGCCTACCGACAACCTGTGCGACCCCTGGGAAAAGTAGAAATGGCAAAGATGCCCGTTTTCGGATTTATTTATAAAAACGCGATCGTAACCGTTGACCGCAGCAGTATCCAAAACCGGGCGGAGAGTATCCGAATATTAAAATCCATTCTTTCGAAGGGCATATCTGTCGTGGTTTTCCCCGAAGGAACGTTTAATATGACAAACAAGCCCCTGAAGGAGTTTTATGACGGCGCATTCAGGCTGGCGATCGAAACGCAAACACCCATAAAGCCAGTTTTATTTTTGGACACCTACAGTCGGATGCACTACAACAGCATATTCGCCATGACGCCTGGGAAGAGCCGGATCGTATATCTTGATGAAATATCGGTGGAAGGTTTGGGAAACGCAGATATACAATCGCTAAAAAAGAAAGTCTATGACATCATGGAAGAAAAGTTGCTGGAATACAGGGCTCCCTGGATTGGCGGGCCGGCTGAAAAACAATAGTGCATCGTTAACTTTGACCCAATGCCTGACGGGAAAACAGATATATCTCTTTTACAGGACCCAATAAACGGGAACAAGTCTTTGTTTGCGGATGTAATTATTCCCCTGGCTGTGCCAAAAACGTATACATGGTCAGTCCCCTCCAATCTGGCAGACACGATAAAACCCGGTTGCAGGGTTGAAGTGAATCTTGGCAAAAATAAAAAGTATGCCGGTGTAGTTAAACGGTTGCACGATGAAAAGCCGGAGGTGTTTGAACCAAAAGAGATACTTAACCTTTTGGATACAGCACCTGTTGTATTTGAACAGCAATTGAAACTATGGGAATGGATGGCTTCCTACTATATGTGCAGCGAAGGTGAAGTGATGGCGGCCGCCCTGCCTGCCCATTTTAAATTATCCAGTGAAACAATATTGGTCTACAACGAAGAATACGGTGATGATTTTTCATTGCTCGATCATGATGAATACCTGGTAGGAGAGGCATTGCTTTTAAAAAAGGAACTAAAGCTTCCGGAAGTCCAGCAGATCCTCGATTCTTCGCATGTGTATCCCGTCATCAACCGCCTGATACAAAAAAAGGTTTGTCATGTGTGGGAGGCTTTGAAACAAAGCTATACAGCAAAGAAGGAAACTTATGTTTTGCTGAATCCTCAATACGACAACGAAGAAGAACTGGCCCGGCTGCTCAATGAGGATAAAAAATTGCAGAGAGCGGAAAAACAGGTGGAACTATTACTGTCTTATCTCCATCTTATCAAGACACAGGGGGAGGTCACAAAACCCGAGCTGCTTAAAAAATCCGGCGCCAGCGATGCGCAATTGAAAGGGCTGGTAGATAAAAAAATCCTCTGGACAGAGAAACGTAATGTCGACAGGCTTCATTATCTACCAAAAGATATCAAAGTTGATTTTGAATTATCAAACGCGCAACAAAAAGCCCTGTCGCAGATAAATGAATCCACAGCATCAAAGCAGGTTTGTTTGCTACACGGAATAACATCAAGCGGAAAAACAAATATCTATATCAAGATCATTGAACAATATATCCGACGTGGCCAACAGGTTTTGTATATGTTGCCGGAGATTGCGCTCACTTCGCAGGTGATACGCAGGTTACAAAAACACTTTGGCGGCTATATTGGAATTTATCATTCAAAGTTTTCGCAAAATGAACGCGTAGAAATATGGAATAAGGTAAAAGCCAGTGAATTAAAAGTAGTACTGGGTGCCCGTTCGTCTGTATTTCTGCCATACTCCAATCTTGGTCTCGTAATCTGTGATGAAGAGCACGACAGCTCTTTTAAGCAACAGGATCCGGCTCCCCGCTATAATGGGCGCGACGCCGCCATCTACCTGGCTGGTTTATTTCAATCTTCAATTGACGGTAGCGGTGCCAAAGTGATCCTCGGCAGTGCCACTCCTTCACTGGAATCGTATTACAATGCCATCAAGGGAAAATATGGGTTGGTTGAACTCACAGAACGTTATGGCGATATCCAGATGCCTGTTGTTGAAATTATTGATACCAGGAAGATCGAACAGAAAGACCGGTCGAAAGTTATGCTCTCTCCGCAATTGGTGGAAGCTGTACAACAAACTATCGACCGGGGCAGGCAGGTGATCCTATTTCAAAACAGGAGGGGTTACACACCATACAAAATTTGCAAGGTATGCGGTTGGGTACCCCAGTGCAAATATTGTGATGTATCACTGACTTATCATAAACAGACCAATAAACTCGCCTGTCATTATTGTGGATCGACCTATTCGCCTGTTACCACCTGCGCCGCCTGCGGTAGCCACCAGTTCCTCGAGAGAAATTTTGGAACTGAAAAAATTGAAGAAATGCTCCAGGAAACTTTCCCAAAAGCGCGGGTTGCAAGAATGGACATCGATACGGTTAAAGGCAAAAACGCACACGATGCTTTGATCCAGCAATTCGAGCAACAGCGGATCGACATCCTGGTAGGTACACAGATGGTTGTGAAGGGTCTTGACTTTGACCATGTAGACCTGGTAGGGATACTGGATGCTGACGGGCTACTGCATTTTGCAGACTTCCGGGTAAATGAAAGAGGGTTTCAATTGATGGAACAGGTGAGTGGCAGAGCAGGGAGAAAGCCGGGTGGCGGTAAAAGTGAAACGGGAAGGGTATTAATACAAACTTCGCAGCACTCTCATCCACTACTGCTGACGGTGCAACAGCATGACTATAAAAAAATGTTCGCCGAAGAGATCGAAAAGCGTAAGCAATTCTTTTATCCACCGTTTTCAAGGATCATCAAGCTTTCCTTCAGGCATAAGCTAAAAGATACTGTAGCAAATGCTGCGCACCAGTTTGCCAATGCATTAAAAAATAAGTATGAGCAATACCTTGTCGGCCCCGCAGAACCTGTAGTGGGGCGTGTAAGAAATCAATACCTGATGGAACTGCTGCTGAAGTTGCCAAAAGATAAAAAGCTATTGCAGCAATGTAAAAAAGATCTGTTGGAACAGGAAGCCATTTTGCATATGGATAAACGTTTCAGGAGTGTCGTAGTAGTGGCAGATGTTGATGTCATGTAAAGGAAACCTTTAGGTTTGCCGGGAAGATTGTAAGACGGTAAGGTTAATTATTCTTCGATTTGACTTCCTAATCTCAGGTCCAGTAGCCTAACAGGTCCAACTTACCAATTCCCTCCTCACTCACCTTTCACTCAACCTCACTATTTCATCATACCTATGTCGGAAAAATCCTTTTGTAGTCTCCTTTGCGGCATTGAGCATGGCTTTTGCAACAGTACGACCCTGAATAGCGCGGAATTTCCGCATGGATCCACCAAACAACCCCGATAAAAACTTCATGCTACCCTGCAGGAACTTTTCCCCTGTCCTTTTTTCATCACGCTCACCCAACAACATAGAAGGCTGCATGATATGAACCGTTTCAAAACCAATCTCTTTTATTGCGTTTTCCAGTTCGCCCTTCAACTTAAGATAAAATGTCCTGCTATGAGCATCCGCTCCGACGGACGTGATGATTACGAATTTTTCACAGCCTGCTTCTTTCGCAAACTGGGCCGCCCTTACGGGGATATCAAAATCAATTCTCCTATACAGGTCCTGATCACCCTTTACATGTTTCTGAGTAGTACCAATGCAACAAAAAAGGGTATCTGTGTCTTCCAGTGCCAGCTTTAGGGATTCCGCATCGCTAAAATCAACCAGGTTGACTTCAGTCTTCAGATCTGGCCTGGAAATAGGACGTCGTACGATCAACCTGATAGTATCAAAATAGTCGTCCTTTATCATCTCTTCGCAAAGGTATTTTCCAATCATACCGGTTGCGCCCAGTATCGTGGCTGTTTTTTCGGTCATGTTTTTGCAGTATACTTGCTTACGATTAATATGCAATTTCAGGAAAATATTTCGTTGAAGCCGTATAACAGTTTCGCCATCGATGCAAAAGCGAGATATTTTTCCGGTTTCCGCAACACCGAATCTCTGTTGGAAATCCTGGGACACCTGCCGGTGCAGAACCTAATGGTATTAGGAGGTGGTACTAATATCCTGCTGACGGGCGACTACGACGGCATGGTTTTGAAAAATGAATGTAGCGGTATTGAAAAACTGGCGGAGGATGAGAATTTTGTTTATGTCAAATGCGCAGCAGGGGAGAACTGGCACCAGTTTGTACTACATTGTCTTGACAACAACTGGGCCGGAGTCGAAAATCTTTCCCTGATCCCGGGCTGTGTTGGCGCTTCACCCATGCAAAATATAGGTGCCTATGGGGTGGAACTAAAAGATATATTTCATGAACTGACAGCCTTCCATATCCAGGAGAAAGGAAAATATACATTCCGTCTGAAGGACTGCGAATTTGGTTACAGGGATAGTGTTTTCAAGAATAAATACAAAGACCAGTTTATTATCCTCGATGTAACACTGCGACTGAGTAAACAGCCGGTGTTTAATACAAGTTATGGAGCCATTGAACAGGAATTGGAAAATATGGGAGTGAGTCAACTAACTATCCAGGCCATTTCCCAGGCAGTAATTAATATTCGTTCTTCCAAATTGCCCGACCCAAAAGATATCGGTAACGCCGGTAGTTTTTTTAAAAATCCAACCGTATCAAAAGAATATTTTTTGAAGTTGCAAAAAAGGCATGAACATATTCCCGGTTATGAGAACGCAGACGGCGCAGTAAAACTTGCGGCCGGCTGGCTGATCGAACAATGTGGATGGAAAGGTTTTCGCGAAAGGGACACAGGCGTGCATGCACGCCAGGCGTTGGTCCTGGTAAACTATGGAAACGCAAATGGCCGGGAAATTTATACCCTGAGTGAAAGAATACAGAAATCCGTCAAAGAAAAATTTGGCGTTGAACTGGAAAGGGAAGTAAATATTTACTAACTCTCATTATGCCTCTTCATCAAATTCCTCTTCGTAGTCGCTGGCTCCAAGGTTCATCATACTTCCTATCAGGTCTTTGAATTCAACCCCGGTTTCAAATATTTTTTTGCTGATGAGTGAATAGGAGGCAAGACCATGCAATACAAACTCCATCAGGAAAGCGGTTTCGGTTTCATTGGCATGGGTAAAATATTTTTTTACCAAAGCATGAAGACCATCAACCTGGTAGAGCAGCATGATCTTTTCTTTATCACTGGTATTGAATGATACATTCAGATGATTGCCTTTGTCAAACCAGCTGGTGATCGGGCGATAGGGGTTATCGTCTTCTTTTGCCAATGATGGTTTCCCTGTAGCTTTTCTTTTCTTGAGTGTATCCGGGTTCGGGAAGTACTGGATGAATTGTGTTCGGATCGCTTTGTCAACCAGGTTCATTGCCACCTGGAAAGGTCCTTCCAGTTCACCTTCATACACCAGTTCCACTTTACCGGTAATAGATGGGATAATACCGGCGAGATCGGCGATCCAGATCTGCGTCTGTTTTTCATTATTGATGATGGCCCTTCTTTCTGCAGCGCTCACCGCATTTTCAAAAGCGGAAATGGTTAACCTTGCACTCACTCCACTTTTCTTGTCTACAAATTCGCTGCCGCGGGCTTCGAAAGCTACCTGTTCGATCAGGCGTTTTACGAGGTCGCTAACTTTTACTTTTGCTTTTTGATCGGGACTTATGATAGCTTCCTGGCTGGTGATCTCCAGCGCGTGTTCCAGTGTCTTTGGATAATGTGTCAGGATCTGGCTTTCAATACGATCCTTTAGCGGCGTAACTATGGAACCACGATTGGTATAATCTTCGGGGTTGGCGGTAAACACAAACAAGATGTCGAGCGGCAGCCGCAATTTAAATCCCCTGATCTGTACATCTCCTTCCTCAAGTATATTGAAAAGTGCCACCTGTATCCGTGCCTGGAGATCAGGCAATTCGTTGATCACAAAAATACTGCGGTTGCTGCGGGGAATGATGCCATAGTGTATCACTTTTTCATCGGCAAAACTCAGTTTTAGATTCGCAGCCTTAATGGGGTCAATATCCCCGATGAGGTCGGCTACACTTACATCTGGTGTCGCCAGCTTTTCTCCGTAACGTTCACTGCGATGAATCCAATGTATGGGGGTCGCATCACCGAATTGTGCAATTTGATCCTTTGCAAATTGAGATACGGGATTCAAAGGATCATCATTGATATCGCTGCCAGTAATAGCAGGTATATATTCATCGAGCAGGCCTGTCATTTGCCGCGCCATTCTTGTTTTGGCCTGGCCCCGTAAGCCCAGGAACAGGATATTGTGTTTGCTGAGCAAAGCTCTTTCTACATCGGGTATAACGCTGTCTTCATATCCGATTATACCCGGGAATGTGGATTCCTGGTTTTTGAGTTTTATGATGAGGTTCTGGCGTATTTCTTCCTTGATGGATTTTGGTTTGTATCCAGATTTTTTGAGTTCGATGAGTGTTTTTATATTATTCATATTTTTTTTGCCGGTAAGGCGGTATGACGGTAAGGTTTATGATGGTAATGTTTTTTCGTTTTTAAGGGCCGGTAAGAAGATAAGACGGTGAGATCTGTTAATTAAATGATCTGATTACGTTTATACTCTTCTTATAGCTTCCTTTTTCTTTCATTTTTATAAAGGGCCGGTAAGAAGGGAAGTCGGTAAGTTGGTTACTCAACACAATATCTCCTGATTCCATTCTTGATTAAATTAACATTGAAATTTATTAAGAACCCAATATGCTTTTTACTCAACTTCAAATGACTCATGATCTGGGCCTGCCAAACCGGGTTAACGGCTTCTACAGCTTTAATCTCACAAATTATAGTATCCTCAACAAAAACGTCCACCCTCAATCCTTCGTCGAAAGTTAAATTATCATAAACAATTGGCAATTTTATTTGCCGTTTGTATTCAATTCCCTTCTTATCCAACTCATGACAAAAGCACGCTTCATATATCTTTTCTAATAACCCTGGCCCAAGTTTTTTGTGGACATCAAAAGCGCTGTCTACAATCTCGCTACACAGTGATTGCTCATACTCCGAAAGTTGAAACATAGCATCAATTTTCAGCAATATGACCAAAATTTTAAAAGAGCCTAAGGTGATTCACACTTAAAAATTCGTTTTTTATTTTCCACGCTTACTTCCCGTCTCACCGTCTCCCCGGCAAAAAAAGAAATCAATAAACAGTTTTCCTCTTCCCACTCTCGAAGTCCTTAAATATAAACGCCCCCAACTTATCCAGCGAAGCAAAAAATGCTTTACCATGATTCATTTCTGTAAACTCCTGCACAAAGCGCTGGAGATATGGGTCGGTGGCGATCATAAAAGTCGTGATCGGAATTTTTAGTTTCTTGCATTGCGCCGCAAGATTCATGCAACGGTTCACTACTTTGCGGTCGAGGCCAAAACTATTTTTATAGTATCGCTTGCCAATCTTAAGACAGGTTGGCTTCCCATCGGTGATCATGAATATTTGCTTATTGGGATTTTTCCTTCTTCTTAAAATATCCATGGCCAGCTCCAGGCCTGCAACGGTATTGGTATGATAGGGTCCCACCTGCAGGTAGGGTAGGTCCTTGATCTCGATCGGCCAGGCATCGTTTCCAAAAACTACAATATCAAGTGTGTCCTTGGGATACTTGGTTTGGATCAGTTCGCTCAGGGCCATAGCCACTTTCTTGGCGGGCGTGATACGGTCTTCACCATATAATATCATGGAATGGGAGATATCGATCATCAGCACGGTTGATGTCTGTGCTTTGAAATCAGTTTCGCGGATGCTGAGATCATCTTCCTGCAAACGGAAACTGTCCAGTCCATGATTGATCTGCGCGTTGCGAATGGATTCGGTAAAGTCGATTTGCTCCAGCATATCTCCAAACTGGAACTGCCGGGTTTCAGGATTTTGCTCATCTCCCTGGCCGGGCTTGAAACTGTGGTGATCACCCTGTTTGGTCTTTTTGAGTTTACCGAAAATTTCTTCCAGGCTTCTTTTTCGTATGCCCTGTTCTGTTTTTGGTGTAATCCGGATCTCGCCACGCTGGTTTTCCTCGGTGATATAACCCTTTTCCTTCAGCTCATCGAGAAAATCACCCATTCCATATTCATCGTCAGTAAGCTCGTATTTATTGTTCAACTCGTTCAGCCATTGCAACGCTTCCCCCACATCCCCGCTGGTATAGGTGAGCAGTTGCATAAACAGGTCAAGCAATTGCTCAAAACGAGTTTTGCCATTTTCATTGGGATCAAATTTTGTAAAATGAAATCCACGCATAGTCTGTCGTTTAATATCTGCACACAACCTGGCATCCAGTATCTGGTATCCAGTATCCAATTTACAACAATCCAGCTCAGCGATAGTTCTCAAAACTTTTGCGGCTGAAAGTGCCGGGAGAAGCGTGGTCGCCGGCTTTCATGTTATAATTAACATATTTAATACCCTTCAGTTCGGTAAGATTGTAGGTGGTGGAAGACAAATAGGCGGCAGCGCCGGCGCTACCCATTTGCTGCCCAAGGAATTCGCTTTCAGGAATGGAAACGTATATAGTGTCGTTAGAAATCTTAACAAATTGCAACTTTACATTTTCCCAGGAAGCGTTCAGGTCGCTGATCAGGGATTCAGCCGTTAACGAGTCCGGGGCTACAGTTCGCTGCTGTTTGAGGTAAAACTCGTTCTTCACGGTATCAAACTCAGAGACCCAGGGCAGGGGTGCCGGTGGCATAACAATTTCTTCCTCAGAAAATATTGTATCGCCAGAAGCCTCATTTTCGACAGATGCGTCGTTGTTGCAGGCAACAAAAAAGATTATTCCAGCCAGCCATAATTTGTTTCTCATCCTACAAATTTAAGGAATAATCGAAGGGGAGGGCTTGACAAATAAAAGTCCCGCTTTGCCAGGTGTTTTCATGAAAGCTTAAAAACAAAGGTGGAGAATGAGAAGACCAAAAAATGGTACTTTTCATTCTCCGCCTTACCGTAGAGAGCCTCCGTATTATTATCAAATAATTACTGGTTAGTATCGGCTTTATTGCTGGTATCTCCCGGCGTATTAATGATCGAGCCACCACCTTCGACAGGCTGAGGCTGGTTTTGTGTTTGAGGCGCATATTTTTTCTCAATCGCGTCGAGAGCATGCATCATGGCTTCGTTAAAATATACTTCCGTTCCCTCCAGTGAACCGCCATACAATTCAGGACGATTGTTCTTGAGATAATCGTAATACCGCTTCTGCTGTTCAATATCCTTTCTCATGGCGAGTCTTACTTTTTCTGCCAGCTCCGTTTTACCTGCCTTATAACAGGCTTCGAGGTAGAGCAGACCTGTCTGGTTGTGACTGCTAAAGCGGCTTACCATGCCATAGGGAAGATTATCCGCACTAATACCGGCATCTACTTTGTCAAGCAGTTTTTGCGCCTGTTCTTTCTGTCCTTTGTCTGCCAGGTTACCTGCAGCTTCTGCAAAAACGAATCGGATATTCAGCAGGTGACGGCGGTTTTCTTCGTCAAAATAAACACCTTTTTTATCGGCACCACCGAAACGGAATTTATCGTTCAGGTTATTAAACATGGTCGAATCATTATTGTCGCGTACCTGTGTGCCGCCTAGCTGTGCCTGCCGCAGTGCACCTTCAAGTGCCCATTCAGCTTGGGGATACTCGGTGCGGATTGGTACCAGGCGATAGGCAAGACCATCCTTGCGGAGGTATTGACCAAACCCAAGTTCACCATATGGTGAGGTGAAATATATTGGCCGCTCCCATTTATTAGCTGCTATGATATTCAATACCATTAAATCACTCCGCGAAAGACCCACGGCCAGTTTACGTTGTGGCAACTCAAATACCATGGGGGAAACCACACTGTCTTCGGGATTGATCGTTTTATTCGCCCTTACTTTAGCCGCATCAACAGGAATACCGAGTCTTGATACGGGGAAGGTACCAGCACCTACATCTCTTCCTGTTTCGGGGTCGATGGCAGGCTTGCCCAATTCCTGTTTCATGATACTGAATAGGTCGTAGGCAGTATTCTGATCGCCTTTAGGGCGATATCTTACATATTCACGGTTGTGACCTTCAATTTGTTCTTCTGTCCAGATCACATCCACCGAATCAGCCTCATTTACTTTACGGCGAAGCTGGTTGATATACCAGTCAATACCCAATAAGCTGTTGTTGATAATACGTATATCGGGCCTTACACCTTCCACTTCCTGTGCATACCAGAGTGGGTAGGTGTCATTGTCACCAAACGTGAAGATGATGGCGTTGGGTGCGCAGCTTTCGAGATAGTTGCGGGCAAGATCAGGAGCCAGTGTTTTATTGCTACGATCGTGATCATCCCATTCCTGTTGCAACATAATCGCGGGCACGATCATGCATAACACTGAGGTGGAAATGTTCACCATTTTCCAGTTTGTTCCACCAGATGAAACAGCTCGTATAATGAATGTAAGGCCGATGGTTATCAAAGCATACAGCGCTGTCACATAAAGACAGGTCATCAAAGTGGAACCGGGTGATCCACGGAGTGAACTCATCAGTGTAATGATGAAAGTAAGTGCTGAGCCATATAAGAGCAGGTTTTTGAAACCTAACTGATCAGCTTTTTCACGTGCTGATCTGACAAACGCTACTACGGCCAGTCCAATCCAGATAGCAAAGGCATAAAAGGATCCTACATATGCATAGTCACGTTCCCTGGGCTGGTTACCCGGCTGGTTGAGGTAGAGTACTACGGCAATACCGGTAAAGAAGAAAAGCAGGAAGCTCACGATCCAGTCCTTTCTGTTTTTGAGATATTGATAAATACACCCTACAATACCC
>JAEZRB010000053.1 GCA_023412975.1 Bacteroidota bacterium
GACACGGTTCTGGAATCGGATCAGGAGTTGGGCCAAGTGTAACACGTGGTGACCGGAGAATCGTATCCTCCTACTCTTTTGAAGGTGACCTGGCAAGAGCAACTATTTATGCCGACATCAAAGTATCGCCCGACGGACAGGGAACATTTCAGAATTTTGCCCGTGGATCATCATCTACAAGTTCAGCATATCGCAATGCCATTATTCAGTATCTGCGGAATATTAAATTCAACAAATCAGATCACGAGTCAACAGTGACAGTTCAGTTCAATTTCCGTGTAAAAAGTGGTTAAAGAATTACTGATTGATACAATTGATTCCAGCCTGCGATTCAAGGCTTCCGTATTTGTTTGCTGCTTTCTGTAAATTTGGCGGCAATGCTCGAAAGGATTTTCCTGGAACAGGGTGATATTACCAAGTTAAAAGTGGATGCCATCGTGAATGCGGCCAATTCCTCCCTCATGGGTGGTGGTGGCGTTGATGGCGCCATACATCGTGCAGGCGGTCCTGATATACTGGCTGCCTGTAGGGATATAATAGCCAAACAGGGTAGCTGCCCTACCGGCGAAGCTGTAATAACAACAGCTGGTAAACTTCCCGCAAAATACGTGATACATACGGTTGGCCCGGTATGGCATAGTGGACTCCGTAATGAACCTGCACTGTTATCAAGTTGTTATCGCAACAGCCTGCAGCTGGCCATTGATCACCAACTGCAAAGTCTCGCATTTCCCAACATTAGTACCGGTATTTATGGCTATCCTAAAAAACAGGCAGCCACGGTCGCAATTGAAACGGTATTTGATTTACTCCAGCCGGGACATAGCATAGAAAGAGTATATTTTGTTTGCTTTGATGAAGAAAACTATACTATTTACCAGGACATCCTGGAATCTATAAGAAACACGGGTTAGAAATTTATCATTGCAAAGATTTCAATCGTCAAATAATCTACGGCCAGGTAAAAAGCAATATAAATCTCATGATGACCTACCAGCAGACTCTTGATTTTCTTTTTACACGTTTGCCTGTATTCAGCCGGGTGGGCGCAATAGCCTATAAAGCAGATTTGAGCAATACCATAGAACTTTGTAAGTCGCTCGGTGATCCGCATAAGAAATTCAGGTCGGTGCATATTGCAGGTACCAATGGCAAAGGCTCCGTGAGTCATATGCTGGCGTCCATATTTCAAAAGGCAGGATATAAAACCGGATTGTACACTTCCCCGCATTTAAAGGATTTCAGGGAACGTATAAAAGTGAATGGTGAAATGGTGGACGAAACCTATGTTATCGAATTCACAGAACGGATCCGGCCAATGATTGACAAACTGGAACCCAGTTTTTTCGAGATCACGGTAGCCATGGCCTTTGACTATTTTGTCCAACAGAAAGTGGATATTGCAATTGTAGAAACCGGTTTGGGTGGAAGGCTGGATAGTACCAATATTATTACACCCGAAGTTTCCGTCATCACCAATATTGGCTGGGATCATATGAACCTGCTGGGTGATAGCCTCGACAAAATTGCGGCCGAAAAATCCGGGATCATAAAGGAAAATGTGCCTGTAATTGTAGGTGAAGCGCTGGATGATACCCTGCCTGTATTTGAAAATATAGCGGCTGCGAAAAAAGCCTCCCTATCCATCGCATCCAGGAAAAGACAGGTAATGGAATGGTATTGGTCAAAGCATGAACTGGTTGTGGAGATAGCTGAAGAACATAAAACCGACCACCGTGTTTTCCGGCTTGATCTTGCTGGTATTTATCAATCAAAAAACCTGTTGACTGTTTTAGAAGCCTGCTCGGTTCTGAAGCAAAAGGGATGGAAAATATCAGATGAAAATATACATGCTGCTTTAAAGGAGGTAAAAAAATTAACAGGTCTGCACGGACGTTGGGATATTGTTCATGAACATCCCCTGGTGGTGCTGGATGTAGCGCACAATGAAGATGGAATAAAACAGGTATTAAAACAGGTGGAGTTAACAGATCACCATCACCTTCATATTGTCCTTGGGATGGTGAATGATAAGGAGATTGATAAAGTACTGCGCCTACTGCCTCCTACCGCAACTTATTATTTTACACAGGCACAGATCCCCCGTGCTCTACCGACTGAAAACTTATCGGAGAAAGCTTCAGGATTCGGCTTGCAGGGAAAAACTTATCCGAATGTGAATATTGCTTTGAAAGAGGCCAGGTCGAGTGCAGCTGACAATGATTTGATCATTGTTTGTGGGAGTATATTTCTCGTTGCGGAGGTGGAGTGGTAAACTAATAACAAATTCCCAAGTACAAATTCCCAATTACCAATACCCTCCTTCCAACCTTTGCAGTGCATACATCATACAAGTCACATGCATCGCCTGCAGAATCTTATTTTCCCTGAGCAGTTGCTTCAACTCATCAATGGTAACCAGATCAATTTCGATCTCTTCATTATCATCCAGTTCCTGTGCTGCGATTTTCCTGCCACCCATTGCCAGGAACATATGCATCAGGTTGCTGTTGGTAGACGGGTTGGCAGAAATTTTTCCAAGGTATTCAAATGAAGAAAAGCTATAGCCTGTTTCTTCCAGGAGTTCTCTTTTGATAGCGTCCTCCAGCGTAGCATCCGTATCATCAACACATCCCCCAGGGATTTCAATGCAGGTTTCACCCAGCGCATGCCGGTATTGACGTTCCAGGATGATCTTTCCATCCTCTGTAAGTGCGACCGCCGTCACCCAGGTCGGGAATTCATATACATAATAGGGTTCAACAATTTTTCCCTGCGGCGTTTCACAGCGGTCTTTTCTTACTTTGAACCATAGGTCGTTGAAGAGATATTCGGAGGATAGTATTTTCCATTTCATTCATCCAAGTTAAGCAGTTCTGGATACTGGATACTAGATACTAGATATTAGATACTTGATATTTTGGAACAAAACAGGATTCCCGGCCATCCAGTATCCTGCATCCAGTATCCAGTATCCAGCATCTAGTATCCAGCATCCAGCATCTAGTATCCAGTTACCAGTTCATCTTGTCCCTCAATGTCGTAATATGCGCCACATGATGTTTCCCATGCCAGGCATACATGCCGAGGAGGTACCATAGCCGCAAGGTTTTTTTATGTTCGGGGTGAAATACCGTCCGGTTATTCCAGTCATCGTCCCTGACATATTTCAAAGATTCATACCAGCGCGCATGCAGTGCGTGTAACAGTGTGATAGAAATATTGACAGGAAGTTTTTGTACATCGTTCATTTCTGCCCAGAGTTTTTCTTCATAAGGTTTAATACTGGGGTTTTCTTCTGTAAGAGCCAGTTTAAAGCGACAATAGGCGTTGATATGGCTATCGGCAACATGGTGAACCAGTTGATGTACCGTCCAGCCGTCTTCACGATAAGGCGTTTGTAATTGCTGCTCATCAAGATTGAGGATCGCGTTCTCCAGCGCTAGTGGCAGAAATTTTATGTCGGCCAGCCATTCTACTTTTTTTTCAATAGAGAAAGGCTGCGCTTCATACTTACCGATGGGGTAACGGGGATCAACAAGCGTTGGCATATAATCTATTTTAAAATCTCCAGTAATTCAACTTCAAACATCAGGGTGGCGCCACCAGGAATATCACCACCTGCACCACGATCCCCATAAGCCAGGTCTGAGGGAATCCACAAACGCCAGTGACTTCCTTCCTGCATTAGCGGGATTGCGATCTGCCAGCCTTTTATCAGAGAGCGCAGTGGTGCCGAAAAAGGCTGATTTCTTTTGAAGGAACTGTCAAACTCTTTTCCATCGAGTAAAGCGCCTTTATAGTGCGCCTTTATCGAATCAGTGATCGAAGGCTTCGACCCGGTACCCTCGCGGATCACTTCGTATTGTATCCCTTCAGTAAGGGTGATCACCCCGGGTTTTTCTTTATTGGTTTGCATAAAAGCCTCACCCGCCTTTTTCTGCGCTTCAATTCTGTTGCTCATAAATTCTTTTAATTTATTTTGAATACTCATAATCAACATCTATAAAAAACTTTCACATCAGGACAAGCCACTACTAACTTCGAACTACTAACTACGAACTCTATCCTCCCGGCTCCCTCTTACTTCCGCAGGTCAGACGAGGACGTCAGACCTTGCCAGAGCTTACGGCTCCACCACGAACTACTAACTACGAACTACGAACTTCTAACTACGTACCCTCCCAACTCCCGACTACAGACTCCCAACTAATTATTCTTCCCTCAACGCGTGCCCCGTTAAATGTATAAACACATCTTCCATATTAGCCCTCTTCACCTCCCTGGGTCTTTCAAATCCTCCTGCAACCAGTTTATCGATCATGGCATCGGGTGAATCGAGAGCGATGATCTTACCCGCATCGATAATGGCAATACGATCGCAAAGATATTCCGCCTCATCCATGTAGTGTGTGGTGATGATTACCGTGGTGCCTCGCTTTCTGATATCTTTGATGAGTTCCCATAGACTTCTGCGTGCCTGCGGATCAAGTCCGGTGGTAGGTTCATCGAGGAAAATAATGCGGGGCTGATTGATCAGGGTTGTCGCCACCGAAAACCTCTGCTTTTGACCACCGCTCAAATCCTTAAACTGCGATTTCGCTTTCTCTCTCAGGTTTACAGATTCGAGCAGTTCCATCGGCGCTACGTCACGGTTGTATAGGCCGGAAAAAAGTTCGATCAGTTGCAAGAGATTTAACCCGGGATAATACCCACTGGTCTGCAGCTGTACGCCTATGATCTTTTTTATCTCGCCGGGATCCGTATCCAGGTCAAGACCATCGACGATTACTGTACCGCTTGTCTTGCTGCGCAGTGTTTCGATGATCTCCAGGGTGGTTGATTTCCCGGCGCCATTTGGCCCCAGTAAACCAAATATCTCGCCCTCATGTACATCAAAGGAAATACCCTTGACGGCCTGGAAATTTCCATAATTCTTTACGAGATCTTTTACCGAAATGATCGTGTTTTGTCCCATGGAGAGCAATTTATGTAAAAAGGATTAGACAGGACGCAGATCAAATCTGGCATTACAAAACCAGTTCCATTTTCACATCGGCGGTTTCGAATGGAGAATCTTCTACCTCTACATACTGAAAACCGTATTTCTCATATAGTTTCAATGCGGTTACCAGCTGATGATTCGAAAACAGGCTGATCCTGCCCGCACCTAATTCTCTTGCCTTAGCCAGGCAGGCTTCAATTAATCGCTTGCTGATGCCACGACCACGGTGCGCAGGACTAACCGTCATTTTTGCCAGTTCATATTCACTGTCGCTATTCTTCATTAGTGCCGCCGATCCAATGATATTGTCGCCCGACCTCGCCAGCCAGATATACCCACCCCTGTTGATGATCGTAGCAATTGGGTTGTTGAGCACGGCCAGGTCGTGAGATTCGCATAGATGATATCCCTGGAGCCATTCAAGGTTCAGGCTTTTGAAATCATCGTGATAAACTTCATCATAATCTATTATCTCCACTGGATCGAAGCTCATACTTCATGCATTTTAATTGAATTTTCAAGTTCTCCCATCATGTCCCGGCTTCCGATAAACATCGGGGTACGCTGGTGGAGTTCTGTAGGTTGAATGTCAAGTATCCGTTGCCTGCCGTCGGTAGCTTTACCGCCGGCCACTTCCACGATAAAAGCAAAAGGGTTGCACTCATACATCAGGCGCAGTTTGCCCATCGGTTTGTCGGTGGTGCCTGGGTACATAAATATACCGCCCTTGATAAGGTTGCGGTGAACATCGGATACCATACTGCCAATATACCTTTGTGTGTAAGGGCCACCGGTATCTTTTTCTTTCTTTTGGCAAAGATCGATATAATGTTGTACGCCTTTTTCGTACTTGAAAAAATTACCGTGATTTACTGAATATATCTTTCCGGCGGGCGGGCATTTAATATCAGGGTGACTTAGTGTAAACTCACCGATGGATGGATCCAGCGTAAAGCCATTCACACCTCTTCGGGTGGCGTATACCAGCATGGTCGACGATCCGTAAACAATATATCCGGCGGCCACCTGCTGGGTGCCTTTTTGTAAAAAGTCTTCCAGGGTGGCTGGTGATCCCTGTTTGGATACCCTGCGGTAAATGCCAAATATTGTCCCGATCGAAACATTCACATCAATATTACCACTCCCATCCAGGGGGTCAAACATGCAGACGTATTTTGAGTTCCTGCTAACGGGGTCATCAAAAACCACGTGATCATCTAGTTCCTCGCTTCCAATACCCGCGCAACTGATACCATGCTGCAAGACGCCGGTGAACTGGTCATTGGCATACACATCGAGCTTCTTTACGTCTTCGCCCTGGACATTGATACTCCCCGCATCCCCTAAAATATCAACTAACCCGGCTTTGTTCACCTCCACATTTACCCGCTTGGCTGCCAGGCCCAGGTCGCGAAGCAGGCTACTGAGTTCACCAGTGGCATTGGGTATATGACGGAGTTGCTGGATCGTAAATTCATCGAGCGTAAGTATCTTCCGGTTGATATTCATCATGGCTGTTTGAAATGCTAACAAATGTAAGGTGTAATGCGGAAAGCAGGAAGGCAACGTGTGGTGGACACACCGGGGGATATAGTTTTTAACGACATTTGCAGCCTTACTAAACCTTGTTAAGAGAAAGAATGAAAGTCTTCAAATTTGGCGGAGCCTCTGTAAATAGTGTCGAAAGGATCAAGGCAGTGGGTGAAATATTAAAACAGTATCCTGGCGAAAAATTGCTGGTGGTTATTTCAGCCATGGGTAAAACCACCAATGCCCTGGAAAAGGTAGTGCATGCTTTTTTTGATGGGAAAAAGGAAGAAGCCCTTCATTTATTTGACCAGGTGAAACGGCAACACCTGGCTACGGCGAATTATTTACTGGTCACGCAGGCGCGGGCCTGTGAGCAGCAATTACTTGATTTTTATACAGAAGTTGAATGGCTCTTACACGATCAGCCCGTCAGGAGTTTCGACTATTATTACGACCAGGTGGTTTGTATCGGGGAATTATTATCCACTGCCATCATCAGTCACTATCTCGAAGAAGTGGGTATCAGCAACAAGTGGCTGGATGTGCGGGATATCTTCCGTACGGATGATAATTTCCGGGATGCCGGTATAGATTGGGATTTTACAAATAATAAAGTTCAGTCGGTTGTGAAACCCCTGTTTTCTCAAACTGATATTGTGCTGACGCAGGGCTTTATCGGCGCGACGGATGAAAATGAAAGTACCACCCTCGGTCGTGAAGGCAGTGATTACTCAGGTTCGGTATTTGCCAGTATGCTGGGCGCTGAAAGTCTGACCATCTGGAAAGACGTGAAAAGTGTGATGAATGCTGATCCGAAGCAATTTAACGATGCGCAATCCATACCTGAGTTAAACTATGCGGAGGTAATTGAAATGGCGTATTATGGTGCGCAGGTCATTCACCCCAAAACCATCAAACCGCTGCAGAATAAAAGTATCCCTTTGTATGTAAAATGTTTCCTCGACCCGGCACTGCCCGGTACGGTTATTCATACCCAAAAGCTCAAGCATCTTCCTCCTATTATTGTACTAAAGGAAAACCAGGTCTTAATAGAACTACTGTCAAAAGATTTTTCCTTTGTTGGCGACCATCATACCACCCAATTATTTCGACTATTTGGGGAATTAAAATTAAAGCCAAACCTTACCCAAAACGGTGCAATTAGTCTGCTATGTGTATTTGATGATCATGCTGAAAAGATTGAATCGCTGGCGCTCGGCGCTGCTGATATTTTTGATGTGCAGGTTGCAAGAAACCTTTCCCTTCTCACCATCAGGCATTATACGTGCGACGATTTGGATAAATTAATTAATGAGAAGAAGATACTCCTAAAGCAACAGACACGTGACACCGTCCAGGTAGTCTTTTTGGAATCATAAACCTTATTAAAACTCTAGAAGTATTTAATCCGCGTCCGCAACAACGGTGACCGTCTGTACCATCTTTTTCGGTACTGGCTTATCGTGCAGGAGTGCAGGTTTCCATTCTGGCATTTTTTCAAGTCGATTGATGAGTATGTCGTTAAACTCATCATCTTTCATGCCTTTTAAAACTTTAAAATTAGTGGGAGTTCCGTCTTTGTCGATAATAAACTCGACCTGTACGTATGCCTTGGCGATATCCTCAGGGAGAAACTCTACCATTTCTTTACCGAGTTTATCAAGATAAGCCATGAATTCATTACCGCCTCCTGGGTATTCCGGCCAGGAGTGTACGGCTTCTGTGAGACCGGTAATATTTCTAGTACGATGCACCATGGGTGGTTTCTTAACCCTTTTTGGCGCGGCATCCTTATTGCCTGGTGCACCGCTTATTGTGTACTCACCTTTATCGTTGATCAATACTATCGGCAATTGCTTGTACTTCTCAAAATAGTTGAAAGCGCCTTCCAGTCTTGACGCGAACTTTATCAACTCATCGTCGCCTTTGGCAAAATTTTCAAAATAACGAAGACTACGGGTGACATTATAACGAATCGGGAATATATGTACCGGTATATAATCCTGGCCCTGGTTCTTGGCATGAGCAGCCAGGATATAAACTTCATCAATTTGTTTGTCGGTAAGCGGAATGCACCCTACAGTTACACAACTTCCATGTATATAAATGGCACCGCCTGGACGCAGGGAATCACTGAGAATACGATCAGAAAGATTTGGGTAGTTCAAACCCAGGGATAAATAATACTGGCTGCGCGGGTTGAATTCGTTGATATAATAAAAACCTTCGGGTACCTGGTAATCCCCCTCCAGTCTTTTGGGTCCCAAAGTACCTGCAAGTGCGCAAACCTTATATGTCTTGAAAAGTTTAAACTGTTCTTTTATATCATTTTTTACCCATACTTCCAGCTGGCTGTCATATTTAAAAGAACGGATATAAATGTATTTCGCGGGCCATTCCAGGTTTTTAGCTTCAAACTGCTTTTGCAGCGTGTCCTCCTTCCGGCGGAACGACTCATCAGGCCGGGAAAATGTTTTCTGATAATCAATAAATGAAGTATGAGTTGACCCACCTCTGTAGGAAAGCTGTGCCAATGCTGCAACACCAAAGCCTAATACGCATGCCAGGGATGTAATGAGGTTTTTCATACTGCAGACCTAATGACTTTAACGATTGATAATCTGATTTATTTCTTCGAAAATGATATTTGTAAAGATAAGGCCATCACCCTGAAGTCCGAACCGATATCCACATGGTCTGGATAAAATTTAACATCCCCTGGTAAACCCTGAATTCCGGGCCCGGGATCGTACTCTGTAATGGCAACAATTACGCCGGTATTAATACCAAGTATTTATAAGTTACCCCTTGCTTCCTGTTCTCTTTCAATGGCTTCAAATAGCGCTTTAAAATTTCCCTTTCCAAAGCTTTTGGCGCCTTTCCGCTGGATGATTTCAAAGAACAACGTAGGCCGGTCCTGAACCGGTTTAGAGAACAGTTGTAGCAGGTATCCCTCGTTATCACGATCGACAAGAATACCCAGTTCTTTGAGAGGTTCTATGTCTTCGTCGATTTTCCCTACCCTGTTGAGCAGGTCGTCGTAATAATTGGTTGGCACCTGGAGGAACTCCACACCTCGACTCATCAGGTCTTTCACCGTTGTCACGATGTCATTTGTAGCCAGGGCAACATGCTGTACCCCTTCCCCCTTATAAAACTCCAGAAACTCTTCTACCTGTGACTTCTTCTTCCCTTCTGCTGGTTCGTTGATCGGGAATTTTACGTAACCATTCCCGCTGCTCATTACTTTACTCATTAATGCAGAATATTCTGTTGAAATATCCTCATCATCGAAACTGAGAATGTTTTTAAAACCCATCACGTCCTCATAAAATTTCACCCAGGGATTCATTCCATTCCAGTCGACGTTTCCGACGCAATGGTCGACATATAGTAAACCGGTATCCGTGGTTTTAAAATGTGGAAGATTCCAGGGCTTGTAACCGGGCATGAATGCACCTTTGTAGTTTTTGCGCTCTATAAATAGGTGCACGGTATCTCCGTAAGTATGAATGCCGCTTATCACCACTTCACCTTCATCATCAGTGAGCCGTTGTGGTTCTAAATAACTCTTTGCCCCGCGCTTTGTCGTTTCCTCCCAGGCTTTTTTCGCGTCGCTGACGCGGAGCGAAAGGGATTTCACTCCATCGCCATGTTTATAGATATGGTCGGCAAGAGGATTGTCGGGTCTTAGCGGTGTTGTTAGCACAAAAGTCAGCTTATGCTGGCGCACAGCATAGCTTGCCCGGTCGCGTACACCAGTTTCAGGACCTGCATAAGCGAGGGGCTGAAATCCAAATGCCGACAAGTAATAATGAGCGGCCTGTTTGGCATTGCCAACATAGAACTCTACATAATCGGTGCCTTCGAGTGGAAGAAAATCAGTTGACGTATCAGGTTTTGTATTTGTTGCTAAAGTCGATGACATGGTATAAAGCTTTCGTTATAATTAAAAGTAAATCAGTATGCGGGAATCTGAGTGGATATGACCATTAATTGCACACGGAGTCCATGGCAAGGGTTTCCATCAGCAGGTTGAAATTGCTACGCTGATCCGGGAAGCGTTTATATGGAAAGTCGGGCCGCATAGAAAATACAAAGATAGAAAAAGGGTTTGGAAACTGATTTACTGTCATCAGCATGTTGCATCCGGTGTATGATGATTGCGCAACTACTAACCTGAAGGTAGAGTACTGTTTTAATTTTCTGGTGTGTAATCCTGTTACGAAAAAAACGTTTAAGGTCCGTGTTTTACCCATGGTTTTCTCAGGATTTTGAGCTACTAGATGTCAGAAGCTTTAAGTGTCTGACATGCTATAAAAGTGGGCCTTTATGAAAAAACGTTTCTGGTTCGTGTTTTACCCATGGTTTTCTCAGGATTTTGAGCTACTAGATGTCAGAAGCTTTAAGTGTCTGACCAGGCTTGTAAACCGGGCTCGGGAAAAAAAGCGTTTCAGCCTGGTGTTTTTCTTTGGCTTTCTCCAGGAT
>JAEZRB010000086.1 GCA_023412975.1 Bacteroidota bacterium
AACCCGGAAGACGACATTGTGTACACCCATATGGTAAAGCCGATCCTGGAATCAAAGTGCATTTCCTGTCACAATAATAAAAAGGCCAAGGGCGAGCTCATCATGGAGACCGAGGAGTTATTATTAAAAGGTGGCAAAAGCGGTGAGCTTTGGGATACGACCGCTGCTGACCTGGGTTTGTTGTTGCGAAGAGTGCATTTGCCGATCGAAGAAAAAAAACATATGCCCCCACAGGGTAAGCCCCAGTTGACCGACCAGGAAATTGAGATCATCACCCGGTGGATTCAGAGAGGATCCGATTTCCACTTAAAAGTTGCCGACCTGCAGCCGGCAGATACGCTTCGTCTACTGGCCGACCAGGTCTTTAAAGCCGCGGAAGTAGCCTCGTATGATTTTGATGAAGCAGATCATGAGCTGGTAAAAAAATTAAATACGGAAAACAGGGTCGTAGCTGCTGAGGCGCTGGAATCGCCGGCGTTATCGGTTAATTTTTTTAACAGTAAACTTTTCAACGCCGACCAGCTAAAGGAACTTGATAAAGTAAAAAAACAAATTGTCACACTGGACCTCGCGAAAATGCCCCTGAAAGACCAAGACCTTGAGATCATCAGCGGTTTTGAAAATTTAAGAAGACTGAATCTTGCCTTTACTGGAATTACCGGTGCCAGCCTGCCGGCTTTACGTAAACTGAAATACCTGCATACGCTTACGTTGTCGGGCACGGCTGTTACGGCACAGCAGCTGGAACAATTGCAGGATTTCCCATCCCTGAAAACCGTGCATGCCTGGAATACGCCGGTTGCAGATGCGGATATGAAAAATGTAGAACAAAAATTAAAGAATATTCATTTCGAAACTGGTTTTAAAGGCGACACGATGATCCTTAAGCTATCGCCACCAGTCTTATTGAATGAAGAGCATTTTATCAGTTCCCCTATAGCTTTGAAACTGAAACATTATATACAGGGTGCAACGATCCGGTATACCATGGATGGCAGCGAACCTGACAGTATTAATTCGGCAGAATTTAAGGGTGGTGAAATGATCGATGGTAATGTACATATCAAAGCCAGGGCATACAAACCGGGCTGGATCAGCAGCGATATCATCGAGTCCAGTTTTTATAAAAACACTTTTACACCTGATACCGTTATACATCTAGCCCTACCCGAGGAGCAATACAAGGATGAGAAGGCCATGCTGCTGATAAACCAGGAAAAAGGTGAAGCTGATTTTCGTTCCGGGGGCTGGGTAGCCTTTAGGCAAAACCGGATGGAGTGCCTGCTGCGTTTTTCAAACCCGGTACCAGTAAAACAGGTCTCGCTCAGTACACTTATCGACATCGGCAGTTATATCATGCCACCGCTATCCATCGAGATCTGGGGTGGCGATGATCCAAAAAATCTAAGGCAACTTGGAAAACTCATACCAGAACAACCCAAAGCCGGAAAACCATCTTACTTAAAGGGCTTTGATTGTAAAATAAATCCGGCTACGGTAAGGTATCTAAAGATCATCGCCATCCCGGTAGCCAAACTACCCGCGTGGCACCCGGGTAAGGGGGATAAGGGATGGATATTTGTGGATGAGATTTTGGTGAATTAGATTATGCCTGATAGATTATCCAGCCAACTCGTAACCCTCCTGGAAGCTTACCTAAGTCAAAGTGCTTTCGATTTTCCCTTTCTTGCTATGGCGGAGTGGACAGCCCTAAGGGACTGCAGGTGAGTCACAACTTGTCCCGCTACATGCGGGAGACTCACCTAAACAATCCTTTACTCTAGCTTTTCACTTTGGTCGGAAGACTACTGACAACTGGTTGCTTTCAGCAGGTCTTTCTGTTCCAAGAACTGGATTGCATCTTCTCTTTCTTCTTTGCTCAGTACTTTCTCCTTTCTTGTTTCCTGCCTGTCAAGTTGTGCAAGCCTGTACTGCTCCAACTGGCTGGTGATGTCTGCTATGGCCTTTGTAAGAGCTATGCTGCCTGTTTCAAGTTTCTCGGCTACTCGTCTTGCAAATTTCTCTACCTGAGTGTCATTATACAGGTCAAGGTTGTATCTGACTGATAAGCCTGCAAGCTCTGGATTATTTAGGTAAGCAGCATGTTTACGGTTTACCACAGTTACTTTTATCGTAACTCGCATCCGGTCTAATCCTTCTACTCTTACACCTCCTAATAGCTCTATCAGAAGTTCTTCTGTTTGGTAGGTAAAACAGTGCGGGTTGGTTGTGTTTAGTTCCATAATATTTAAGTTTTAGGCATAAAAAAACCAATCGGTTTGGAGTGGCTGGCAATTTTTGAGAATATTAGTTTATTCAACGCGTTCTATGAAGAAAAGAGCATATTACTATTCTTCCGATAGTCTATATATAACTCCATCACTTTCTAATAACTTACCGTTTTTTTTCACTTCCAACTTTTTTGGGGCTAAATTGACAAACACAGTATCAAAAATCCTTTGTTGGTCAGCTAACCCAGTCTTAATTTCTCCGGGGACCATTTCTATTCGTTTATTACTAAACTTCCATGTTCCTTCTGCCTTCTGCATCAATAAATCTCTTTTGTAATACAAATACCGATAATTTGGATATAAATATATTATCTCATAAAGACCACTATTAGCATAATTAATAAACTTTTGGGGATTTCCCCTTTGAAAATTTTCATTATGAATAAATGTTTTCTCAACGTTACATGAGAATACAATTATAAATACAAAGGCGATAAGTAATTTAAACCTACCGTGATATAACTGCTCCACCATAATAAGAATTTTTAGCATCAATATATGTTTTCGCTGCGGTATTTAAACCGGGCCATGGAATTGTTGTTCGATAAAGAGGATTGTTCTGCTGTTGGGCAATGTGAATGAGTAATACGGAAGAATTGGTATTTAGTGGCATTGTTGGTATTGTATTGTATAGTAACTGTCCGTCTTTCCCTTTCAAACTGGTTAACCACTGTAAAGTTACTCCCGACAAATTTTGGCCAGAAATTGCGAACTGTCGTCGGTATGCTATTGCCTCATCTGTGATATCATGCAACAACCCTCTACCTGTTCCGTCTATTTTAAAGTCTGTTTGCTTTCTTTCGTACTGCCCCCCGTGTGTGAGTTCATGGGCTAATCCCCCTAATCCATAGCTTGATGAAATATTAATGTCAATAGCTTTAGTTGTAGGGTTATATACAGTTTCTCCATCACTATTTCCATTCCAGTTAGAATTTATGTGATATTCTTGTGATGAAATCCTCAGAATACTAATATCAGTAAGCAATCCATCTATTTCATCAACAATTGCTTTAGATTTAGCCATTTTGCCTTGAAGCCCATCTGTGTTTTTTCCTTTAGCTTCTCGTTTATCAATTCTTTTTTGGAGCCTTGCTTGTCTCGCTTCTTGGCTTTTCTTAATATTCCCTGCAGCACTTTCCAATTTGGCAACCATAGCCGTATCCCCACTAATAGTTCGCCCATCAGGGTCTATTAGCATGATTGGGTTATTCATTACAAAAACATACGGAGAAACAGCAGGGGTTTGGTCAGCTAATGGGTCGAGGTTATGCCATCTTCCGATTTGCGGGTCATAGTTCCTTGCATGGAAGTCGTATAATTCTAGTCCACTACCATCACTAAATTCTTTCTCCTGCTTTTCCTTTCCATTAAATTCATACTTATTATCCTGTCCAAAGTTCACTGCCTTACTACTTATCCCCGCCATCGTCAACCCAAACGGATAATAATGTGTCTCTTCCAGTATCGGCCCCGCCCTGTGCTGCACACTCAAATTATCAAAGAACACATCCCAGCCCTGCGTTTCGTTGTTTACATAAATATACAAAAACCCGTTCCTTGTAATTGGAATGCCGGTATAGCCGAGTGTATTTAACGTTCCGGTAGCAGTATTTCCCACAGCTACAGCCCCGCTCTGCGGGTAACTACTTACGTATTGCAATTGCTCGTCGAGCAGTATCCAGTTCAGGTATGCCCGGGGCTTGCCTGAAATCGTCCCGTTGTTGGCCGAGACAAAGGAGTTAATGGCACTGAATAAAGGGCTGGCGCCCGTGTTATTTAATTCAGTTAAACTGCCCTTGGCGCCGGATGCTATGCTTACAATACCATTGGCAAACGAGCTCAATACATTCGTTATTGAAGAACTCGTTCCTGTTCCGGTTTGGGTGGTATAATAGGCTTTTACCGCCACATCCACCACGTCGCCACTCATTACTTTTAATATGATTGCCGCGCCAACCTTTTGGCCGCTTCCATTGAGCTTCATCAGGGAGTCATTAGGATTGGTGGTGGGGTCAGATGGATAACCGGCCACCGCTGCTCTCGAATAGTTCGACTGTGGTAAATTATAAAAGAGTTGATTTTCCGTACTACGGTAGGCAGCTTCCATGGTAGCGATATATGCCGTTCTCCTTGATCTTATCTTCCTGTGAAAACCTTGAGGCGTATAGTTTTGAAGCCTGCCATTTAAACCATACTTCATACCTTACTTCCGATAGTGCCAGGTTTGACGGCTTTTTCAAAGCCGATGGTGAGATTCACCCGATAGCCATCGGGTCTCACCACAACAATCCTAGAATTTTTATACTTTTACTGGTTCGGAAAACAAACTACAGAGAACTGGTTCCTCCTTCCACTCCATTCCCGTTTCCGAACCGTGGCTGAAAGCCACATTGTAACCCTATGATGAGAAAGACGCTTCGCAGAGCCACCAAATTCATCATATGCTTCGAAGAGCAGGGAAATCACTAAGATTTAAAAATAAGGTCATTCCTAATTTTCCTATTTTTTAAAACTTGAATAATGTTACAATAATGCAATGGTTTACCACGAAGATAAACTTGAAGTTTTAAAAGATATTTCTTGTCATTTTCTGAAAGATTCACTGTTCCGATTTTCTGACCTTTAAAAACCTTATCACTAAGATTAACATCCAATATTGAAAAATTGAAAAAAACAAAATCCAAACTATCTTTTTCGATAACCAGATATTTGTCGCCTAAAATATTATATATCTTTCTAACTGAACCGTCAATAATTGATTTCACGGTAGAATCTTCGGTTAGCAACTCTATTTCATATTTCGTATAAAGATCCTTTTTCTCGGGGTTATCCACCTCCAACCCACCCACAACAATTTTGCTATTGCACGATAAAATTATAAGCAATAAGCAAACGAATTTTGTTAATCCCATTCCTATTATTTTATTTTTCCAGTGGATCGTAAAATTTCAGATATTGCCATCTCTGTATTCTCCCATTCAACACTCTTATTGTAATCACCCGTTTCATTGTCAAATCCAACCGTTGCTGGTTGAAACAAACGAGTCGATGGCGCTAGTAAAGCTGCAAGAGGTTACGATTCGAAGTGTAGCTCTATCCCAACTCCACAGCAACTCTTTCCAGCAAAGCTTTTGTTTTACGAATACCTTCATCCTCGCTTAAAGTTGGCCCTTCGTATTCGATACCGATATAGCCTTTGAACCCGGAATCCTTTACGATCTTCATGATCCGGTTGTAATCTGTTTCAACACAATTTCCCTGCTCGTCAAAATGATTTGTTTTGGCGCTCACACCTTTTGCAAATGGCATCAGCTCTTTGGTGCCCTGGTAGCGGTCATAACTCTCAATACAGTTGCCCCAGTTATTGGGTTCATGTTTGATGCAGAAGTTTCCAAAATCAGGAAGTGTTCCTACATTCTTTTTATTGACCTGTTTCATCACGCCAGCCAGCCAGCTGCCATCCGACGAATAACCGCCATGATTCTCGACGATGACATTAATACCCACTTTCTCCGCGTATTCCCCTAACCGGCTTAACCCGTCCACCGCGGCTTTGGCCACTTCCTCGCGACTTCCGTTACCGGCCGCATTTACCCTGATGGTGGCGCAGCCGAGATGTTTGGCCGCATCTACCCATTTATAATGATTTTCTATTGCTTTTAATCTTTCCGCATCATTGGTTGATCCCATGTCGCCCTCGCCGTCGCACATGATCAAATGATTTTTCACACCATTGTCTTTACAGCGTTTCAAAAGTTCGTTGAGGTATTTTGTATCCTTTGCCTTGTCCTTGAAAAACTGGTTTACATACTCCACCACGCTGATGCCGAAATCATTCTTTGCCTTAGCGGGGAAATCGAGGTTGTCAAGTTTTTTTGCAAAAATGGTTTTGTGCAGCGACCATTGCGCGAGGGATATCTCGAAGAAAGACTTTGACGTTGGCGCTGCCCATGCGCTCTTATTCAAAATAGACACCCCAGCCATACCGGCTGCAAGTCCTGTAAGTTGTTGTAGGAATTTCCTGCGATCAGTTGCCATAGTTGAAAATTTGAAAGTTTAAAACCAAAGTTCCGAATTTATTATGGTAGGGGTTTGTAAAGTTTCTGGTGAATCTGCCTGAGTTTTTCAACCGGAATTTTTATCCTGCGCCGGTCGTAGGTCATCAGCCCGTTCACTTCGCCTTCCACATCTGATACCTGTGTGTATATAGCAGCAGATAAACCTCGTGGTATAAAGTCCGCGATCATATTTACGAAGTTGCTGTATTGAATAAACAATGAGTCCGCATCCTTAAAACTCTGGTAACCCCAGTTGGATTTGTCCTGCCACGTATGACCTTCCATCGGCAAACCCAGTCCGCCATATTCACCCAAGACAATAGCCTGTTTCTTGCCCAGCAGGTCGGCGCGGTGCATCACAGGTTGCGGATAATGATGATAATCGTGCATATGTCCTGCAAAATGAAAATTACCACCACTTGCGCTATTGACCAGCCTGCTCTTGTCATAGTTCATCACCCATTCAGTGATCTCAACAGTCTTAAACTGTCCCCAGGCTTCGTTGAAGGGCACCCAGGCCACAATGCCTGGAAAAAATTTTGTTGCATCCATAATGGCCTTCAGCTCCGTTTTGAATATGTGTTCGGATTCGGCACTACGATTTTTATCAACAGGCTCGTAAGCAACATTTGTGATCCATTTATCGCCTTTTGCCATATCGCCACTGGGCATGTCCTGCCATACCAGCATACCCAATTTATCACAATGATAATACCAGCGAGCCGGCTCTACTTTCACATGTTTGCGCAGCATGTTGAAGCCCATTTCCTTTGCCTTTACAATATCATACACAAGCGCCTCATCGCTGGCAGCGGTATAAAGCCCGTCGGGCCACCAGCCCTGGTCAAGCATGCCAAACTGAAAAAGCGGCACATTGTTGAGCATCATCCGCTGCACGCCATTCTTATCCGGCGCCATGGATATTTTGCGCATGGCAAAATAACTTTTCACTTCATCCTGCAGTTTACCGCCACGCATCAACTGAATTTTCATGTCATACAGGAAAGGCGCATCGGGTGACCAGCGCTTGGGATTTTGCAGGGGAATAGCCGCAATCGCTCCGGCTTTGACTGTATGTTCCGTAACAGCATTTCCATTTTCTGTAATAGTAATTTTGATCTCATCATCTGGCTGCGCATTGTTTATAGCTGTTTCAATTTCGATGGTATTCTTATCAATATCAGGTACAGGATACACCGATTGTATATGAGTACGACCCACTGTTTCCAGCCATACGGTTTGCCAGATACCGGTGACAGGAGTGTACCAGATACCATGGGGGTTTTTTACCTGCTTACCCCGGGGCTGCGGGCCATCATCGGATGGATCCCATACACGCACCACCAGTTCCTGCTGTCCTTTTTTCAACAGGTCCGTGATATCGAAATAAAATGGATCGTAACCACCTTTGTGTGCACCGGCTTTTTGTCCATTCAAATATACTTCGCAGTCCCAGTCAACTGCGCCAAAATGAAGAAGAACTCTTTTGTCCTTTAAATTTTTTGGCGCCGAAAATTTTGTTCTGTACCAAAGCAGGTTATCACCGCCAACTTCTTTTCCTACGCCCGACAGCGCCGACTCAGCGGCAAATGGCACCAGGATCTTTCCCTGGTAAGTGGCTGGCTTACCGGCTGACACCGGAGAGATGGCATAATCCCAAAGACCGTTGAGGCTGGTCCAGTTGTCCCTTTGCATCTGGGGCCTGGGATACTCGGGTAAAGGAGATTTTGGATTTACTGAAGCCGCCCAGGTGGTGCTGATCCTGTTTCCGGCGATCTTCCAGTCCTGGCTATAAATCGATGAAAAAATTAATAATGGGAGAAGCGAAAAAATAAAACGTTTTTTAAATATCATCATTGTTGCTATGTTTTGGCGTGTGCTAATATCCGGTGTTCAAATTACGGAAGATTGTCGGGATGGTGCCGGGAAGGCGTGGAGACGGGAAGAATAATCTTATTAACTCTTCGAAGCAATCATATTTACTATGTTTTTGTCGTTTGTTAATTATCCGGTGTTCAAATTACGGAAGATTGCCGGGATGATGCCGGGAAGGCGGGGAGACGGGAAGAATATTCTTATTAACTCTTCGAAGCAATCATTTTTATTATGTTTTTGTCGTTTGTTAAATATCCGGTGTTCAAATTACGGAAGATTGCCGGGATGGTGCCGGGAAGGCGGGGAGACGGGAAGAATATTCCTCTTCATCTCTTTGCAGTAATCATTGTTGCTATGCTTTTGTCATTTGTTAAATATGCGGTGTTCAAATTGCGGAAGATTGTCGGGATGGTGCCGGGAAGGCGGGGAGACGGGAAGGATATTCTTATTAACTCTTCGAAGCAATCATTTTTATTATGTTTTTGTGGTTTGTTAAATATCCGGTGTTCAAATTACGGAAGATTGCCGGGATGGTGCCGGGAAGGCGGGGAGACGGGAAGAATACTACTCCTCAGCCCTTCGTGGCAATTCTTTAAAATTCGTTCTACTTCAGTTCAACCGAGATCACGGTAACTGGTCCATCAATTGTGATACCGGCAACGGGTATGCTGGTACCTTCTTTTTGTTGCTTAAAGGCTATTGCCTGTCCCGAGCTGAGAAGTTTAACCTGTTTAATTTTATCATTCAAAGGTGGAAGCATAATGGCATTTGCATCAGGCGCACGAAACAGGTGCAGGTAGATCATTTTATTCTTTTGCGTGCTTACGCCCCAATGTTGTGGCGCGAATGGACCACCTCTTGTTCCATAAATACTTTCGCCATATTGCGCCAGCCATTTTCCTGCTGCAGCCAGGGTATCTATAAATTCAGGTTGTATGGCGCCATTTGGCATGGGTCCGATATTGAGCAGAAGATTAGCATTACGCCCGGCCGCGCCGACCAACAACTCCAGCACCTGTTTCACTGTTTTGTAACTCCTGTCTGTAATATTATAGCCCCAGGAACCGTTGATGGTCTCGCAGGTTTCAAGTGGCAGTTCATCGGATGCTTTCTGGTAGCTAAGTCCTGATTTGTTTTCACCCGGAAGATCACGTTCAAACATCTGGAAATCTTCACCCGGCAGGGGCGTTAAGTGGTGGTTATTGCCGATCATACACTGGGGTTGCAGGCGATGGATCAATCCATATATCTCATCGTATTTCCAGTCGATGCGGGATGTGCGATCATGATGGCCCTCGCGGTTTGTCTGATCCCAGTGTCCATCAAACCAGATCGACATGATCTCGCCATAGTTGGTAAGTAGTTCGGTGAGCTGGTTCTTCATGAATTGCAGGTAAGAAGCATAGTTTCCTTTGCCGGTGCGACCGGTACCCTGTCCGGTGCGACCGGTTTCATGCGGATAGTCTTCGCGGTACCAGTCAAGGGTTGAATAATAGAGGCCAAGTTTTATACCCTGCTTTTTACATTCCTCCGACAACATTTTCAATACATCTTTTCCATAAGGCGTGTTGGTGATCTTCCATTCCGAGTGTTTGGTATCCCAGTTTGAAAATCCATCGTGGTGACGTGTGATAAAGACAATATATTTCATACCGGCATTCTTCGCCGTTGCCACCCATTGCGCCGCATCAAAATCAACCGGGTTGAAAGCGCGTAAGAGCCGCGTATAATCTTCAACTTTGATATTGCGGTTGTTCATCACCCATTCACCATGTCCGAGTACACTGGATAGACCCCAGTGTATGAACAAACCATATTTATTGTCCTGGAACTGTTGCCGCGCCGCGAGATTCTCGCTGCTAGCAGTATAAGTCTGAGCTGAAGAATAAAATGAAGCAAGTAACAAAGCTATACAGGCAATCGTCGAAAAGATTTTTTTCATAATGGTGTATTGAAACTGGAATTTACTTTCTTATTAGCGGAATAAAAAAAGGAATTGCTTTCACTTCGCGCAAAAAAATAGCCAGGAAAATAAGAAGGAGTAATGTAAAACTTTCCCAACCATGTAAATCCAATCCGTGTAATCCGTGCAATCCGTGGCTCTTTTTTTAGGACACGGAGTACACGAAGCTTTTGCACAAAGATCACGGAGAAATACAATCCGTGTAATCAGTGCAATCCGTGGTTCTTTTTTTAGGACACGGAGTTCACGAAGGTTTTGCACAAAGATCACGAAGAATACAATTAGTGTAATTCGTGCCATTCGTGGCCAACCCTCCTGCCGCAGGCAGAAACAATCCGTGAAATCCGTGTAATCAGTGGCTAATTCGTGAGATTCGTGCCATTCGTGGCCAACCCTTCTGCCGCAGGCAGAAACAATCCGTGAAATCCGTGCAATCCGTGGCTCCCCCTCTGCCGCAGGCAGAAAAATCAGTGAAATCTGTGTAATCCGTGGCTAACCGATTGGTCTGCTATTGCGGGACCACTCACTCCAGGAACCGACATACAAATTGGGAACAGAAAAACCCGCTTCCTCAATCGCCAGCAAAGTATGACACGCGGTCACCCCCGATCCGCAATGAACGATCACCTGTTCTGGCTCACGTCCCGCAAAAGCCTCCTTGTACTTTTCCGCCAGTTCAACTGCAGGAAGAAAACGTCCATCCGCATCAAGGTTTTCGATATAAGGAATATTGATAGCACCCGGTATATGCCCCGCGATTGTATCGATCGGTTCGGATTCGCCGCGATATCGATAACCCTCTCTCACATCGATCACCAACTGGTTTGTATCGGCAACTGCATCCGCTACCTGGTTTGCAGTTACGACAGGCAGATTCCAACTGTTAGCAGGATAAGGAGGTTTGGTAGCCAATACTGGTGGCTCATCCGAAACTTCTACACCCGCTTCTATTGCGGCTTTCAAACCACCATTTAGTACCTGGACCTTATCATGTCCCAGGGCTTTCATCATCCACCAGAAACGCGCTGCCGCATTGGCGCCATTCTTATCGTCATATACAACAACGTGCGAAGAAGGGTCGATGCCGAGCCGGCCCAGTAAAGCGGCAAACTTTTCAACCGGAGGTAAAGGGTGGCGACCGCCATTCGCGGCATCCACGGATTTTTCTGATAGATCCGTTTCAAGATCCACAAATACAGCGCCTTTCAAATGTTCTTTTGCGTATCGCTCTTTTACATCCGGCCCTGTGCGTGCATCGACCAGCACCGTATTTTCTTTACCTGTTAATGACTTCAGTGCAGCGGCGTCTATGAGGGAGGATGCTTTTTGCATGGTATTTTTTTTCAAAGATCAAGACTTTTTTGCATACACCCTACCAAAGCTCATGCATGTGGGCGGCGGGATTATTGCCTACATTTGCGGCACAAAATCATAATATATGGACTATCGGATAGAAAAAGACACCATGGGTGAGGTGAAAGTGCCGGCCAAAGCTTATTATGGCGCGCAAACGCAACGCAGTATTGATAATTTCAAAATCGCGCAGGATATCAACAGGATGCCAAAGGAAATCATCCGCGCATTTGCTTATCTCAAAAAAGCGGCAGCGATCACCAACCAGGAAGCCGGTGTGTTGCCAAAAAATAAAGCCCAGCTGATTGGTAAAGTGTGTGATGAGATCCTGGAAGGCAAACTTGATGAATATTTTCCGCTGGTAGTATGGCAGACAGGCAGTGGTACGCAAAGCAATATGAATGTAAATGAAGTGGTCGCTTATCGCGGACATGTTTTAAAAGGGGGCAAGCTGACTGACAAAGAGAAATTTTTGCATCCCAATGATGATGTAAATAAATCACAATCCTCCAACGATACTTTCCCCACGGCTATGCATATCGCTGCGTATAAGATCCTGGTGGAAACCACGATACCCGGTATCAAAAAACTGAGAGATACGCTGGCGAAGAAGAGCAGGCAATATATGAAAGTGGTGAAGATCGGTCGCACCCACTTCATGGATGCCACACCGCTCACCCTTGGACAGGAATTCAGTGGCTATGTATCTCAACTGGACCATGGATTGAAAGCAATAAAAAATTCTTTGGCTCACCTTAGTGAACTGGCACTTGGCGGAACGGCTGTAGGGACCGGTATCAACACGCCACCCAACTACGACGTGAAAGTTGCGAGGCATATCGCCAAACTTACCGGTCTGCCTTTTGTAACCGCGGAGAATAAATTTGAGGCCCTCGCCGCACACGATGCGATTGTGGAAGCACATGGCGCTTTAAAGATGGTGGCTGTAAGCCTGATGAAGATCGCGAATGATATCCGCATGCTGTCCTCGGGACCCCGTAGTGGTATCGGTGAAATTTTTATACCGGATAATGAACCGGGTTCATCTATCATGCCCGGAAAAGTGAACCCCACCCAATGCGAAGCGCTAACTATGATCGCCGCGCAGGTAATGGGTAACGATGTTGCGATCAGCGTGGGTGGCAGCAACGGTCATTTTGAACTGAACGTATTCAAACCGGTGATGATCTATAACTTCCTGCACAGTGCCAGGCTGATCGGTGATGGTTGTGTAAGCTTTAATGATAAATGTGCTGTCGGTATTGAACCCATCAAGGCTAATATCAAAAAGCATGTTGATAATTCATTGATGCTGGTTACCTCGCTCAATACAAAGATCGGTTACTATAAAGCAGCCGAAATTGCCCAGAAAGCACATAAAGAAGGGACAACACTTAAAGAAATGGCGGTTAAATTGGGATATGTTACGCCCAAAGAGTTTGATGAGTGGGTAGTGCCGGGGGAGATGGTGGGGAAGGTATGAGGTTCAGATTAAGATTGAGGTTGAGGTTGAGGTCAGATTCGGAGTTTTACTAGGTAAAAAGAGAAGGGCGAATTCGTTTTTCTCTTTTTTCTTTTTGTAATGCTTGCAGGGCAGGCCGGTGCTGGAGTATCTTTCTGATTCGATTTTCCACCAATCGTGCTAAATCCGACCCTTATGAAAAATAATATGAAACCGTCTTTCTACTATTCAGCTTACCCGCTGAAAGCGATCGAACAGGCAGTTGTGGCTGCGAAAAACGGTGAACCATCCCCTAAACTGAAAGCGCTCCTATCTGATTCCCCGAAGCCGAAAAGCAGGATCCGCGTACACCCGATGACCAATCCGTATAAAAGCGTTTTAAAAGCATTGACACCACGCTTTAAAAAAGTGAAGGAAATTGAACCGATAGGGAAAGATTGGTTCGTGAATTATGAATAATAATTCACATCAGAATCAAGGATCGGACAATAGTAGTATTGTGATGTTAGGTCATTAACAAAGCCAGATATCTTTGAATCAATTCGCATAAACCGTCCCTACAGGACGGGATTCACTTTTCGCATTAAATTTCTACCCATAAACCGTCCCGATGGGACGGGATCCCAATCAACGGAACGGAGTTCCGTTATACCATTTCCAATAGCAAAAAGTTCTCATCGATCGATCGGAAACCCGGACAACGAAACTCTGCTCCTTTCCACTTTTGTCCATTTGTTTCTAGTTTACAAACCGTCCCTACCGGACGAGTCCCAATCAACGGAACGGAGTTCCGTTATACCATTTCCAACAGCAAAAAGTTCTCATCGATCGATCGGAAACCCGGGCAACGAAACTCTGTTCCGCTCCTCTTTTGTCAATTTGTTTCTATCCACAAACCGTCCCGATGGAAAGAGGCCCCAATCAACGGAACGGAGTTCCGTTATACCAATTCCATCGGCAAAAAGTTCTCATCGATCGATCGGAAACCCGGACAACGGAACTCTGTTCCGTTCCACTTTTGTCCATTTGTTTCTAGTTTACAAACCGTCCCTACCGGACGAGTCCCAATCAACGGAACGGAGTTCCGTTATACCATTTCCAACAGCAAAAGTTCTCATCGATCGTTCGGAAACCCGGACAACGGAACTCTGTTTAAAACTCACCACTCACCACTCACCACTCACTTCTCCCGCCTACAACACCTGCACCCTATCACTCACCTCCGCTCCTGTCTCTACCGTCGGATGTTTCTCCTCGTCGTTGTGTTTTTTGAAGAATCTTTTTTGAAATACAAGCAATGTAATGACGCCGATGGAAATGGAAGCATCGGCAATATTGAAGATGGGGCTAAAGAATTCAAACTTGTCGCCTCCAAAAACCGGCACCCAGGAAGGCCAGGTTGTTTCAATGATGGGGAAATACAACATATCGACTACGCGCCCATGCAGGAAACCCGCGTAACCTTTTTCAGGGAACATGGCTGCGACATGCGAATAGGTAGTTTCTTCGAAGATCAGGCCATAGAACATGCTATCAATCAGGTTGCCCAATGCGCCTGCGTAGATCAATGCTGCGCAAACAATGAAACCTTTATTGTATTTCTGCTTTACGATCCGGTACAGGTACCAGGTGCCAAATATCACTGCTGCCAGTCGAAAAAGCGTGAGCAGCATTTTACCCCAGTCTCCTCCAAATTCCCAACCCCAGGCCATGCCACGGTTTTCTATGAAATAAAGCTGGAACCATCTCATTCCGGTAAGTCCCGTATCGCCAAAGGGATAACTCGTCTTGATCCAAACCTTTAAAACCTGGTCAGCTATTATGATAAGGGCTATGATAAGGATCGTACTTCTTAACTTCACTATTGACTTTTTTTGAACAGCAAATATAGGTGGATATGTTGACCGGGCCCCTGTTGAAATCGTTAAACCCGCACCCGGCTTATCCCCTGCAAACCATTGAATTATTCTTCATAGTAAACCCGTTTTACCCGCTGTGAGATGCTGGTCATCAACTCATAGGGTATGGTGCCTGCCCAATCAGCGAGTTGTTGCAGCGATAATTCCTTTCCAAAAACTATTACTTCATCCCCCTCATTCAGCCCATTTATACCCGTAACGTCGATCATGGTCATGTCCATACAGATCGAGCCGACGACGGGTACAAGACGCCCGGGTTCGCCTGGTGAAGCAGGCTGTACCCACATTTTTCCAACGCCATTTCCAAGACCCCGTGAGTAACCATCCGCATAACCGATGCGGACTGTTGCGATCAACCGGTCATTTTCCGCTGTTCCACCGCGATTGTATCC
>JAEZRB010000095.1 GCA_023412975.1 Bacteroidota bacterium
GATGGCCATCAACCCGGCAACCAAAGAATTTTTCGGCACAGGCGGTGGCACTTATACTTTCGAAAATGGAAAGTATACCGAGAATATCGAATTCTTCTCTCGCGATAGTACCCGTGTTGGCGCTTCCCTGAGTTTTGATGGCTCTGTAACTGGTGATGTCTGGAACCATTCCGGCAAAAGCTCCAAAGGTGACCCGCTGAATGAATTGTGGACAAAGGAAAAATATTAAGGGTTCATCACTAGTTTGGATCTCGTAAAACAATTTCATAAGCGCTTAGTATAATCAGATGATCACAATTCGGGAAGCCACCAGGGACGATGCTGCACTGGTCGCCGACATGAGCCGGGAATCTTTTTATGACACTTTCGCCGCGTCCAATACAAAAGAAAATATGGACAAGTTCCTGAATGAGCAGTTTACACGCGAATTGCTAATGCGGGAAGTTGGCGCAGAAAGGAATATTTTCATGCTGGCTTATGACAATCAAACCCCGGTAGGTTATGTGAGACTGCGTGAAAACAATAATCCACCAGAACTAGGTACCGACAGGTCGATTGAGATCGCGAGGATCTACGTTGTAAAAAATTACATGGGTAAGGGCATCGGCAAAATGCTGATGCAGCGCAGTCTAGAAATTGCCCGGGAAAAAAATCACGATACCGTTTGGTTGGGCGTTTGGGAACACAATCAACGTGCGATAGATTTTTATACCGCCTGGGGCTTTGAAAAGTTTTCCGAACACGATTTTATCCTGGGAGATGATGTTCAAAAAGACTGGCTGATGAAGAAGACGATTTAAAAAGTTCATATTCTTCCGAACGGGTTGCTTTCCATCAAACGTTATTTTCTATTTTTTACCGTTGTTTTTCACTAGGTTTTGGCCAGGGTCTAATAGATATTTGTCCTGGTCAACTTGTGCGGCTGGGTCCTGATCAAACAATGCCCGGGGTTGACCATGCTGAACAGCTTACTTGTTTGGGTAGTGAAAGTGGATATGAAGGTGCAAAACCTTCTTGCTACACGATTGCCCAAACCAAAAATTTTCCATTGGTAGGTTGGAGGCGGGGGAGGGCCTGGGAGGGCCCACGCAGGGGAAGCAAATTCTGAAGGGAAAGCCAATCTTTTTGAATGGATCTCGATTCACGTTTTTGACGTTGCCGCCACCAGTAACAGTGAAACAAATATCAATACACTGTATTCTACACCGCCAACCTGGTGACCCACGACAAACCACCCGTTTTTCGCATGAACCAGCACAATACCCATCGCAATCTCAAACATAAATACTGCCGAAATCCACCTTACAAAAAAACCCATCGCCATACAAATCCCACCGGCGATCTCAAAAATGGTCAGGAACCATGCAATAGCAGGTCCAATGAAAAATCCTTTGTTATTTAGAAAGACACCAAAATCATCCACCGTTCCCACATAAATCCTCATCACCCCGTGGGCGGCGAGCAACAGGGCGAGAACGACACGAAAAATTGTCACCGCAATGGGTCTGGTAATAAATGGGAAGGCCTTCATCCTCTTAATTTTTAATGACCACTATCCAACGAGGTTTGCACCATTTCCTTATAACTCCGGCCTATCGGTATTCTCTTCGCATCCACCTCCACTTCCGTTGCAGAAAAAGCATCGATCTTATCCCTTGATACGATAAACGAACGATGCACGCGGAGAAAATTGTTTTTCGCCAGCAGCTCCTCAATTTGCCCTAACTGGTATTTCGTCAATATCGATTTAGTTTTTGTAAAGATGCGGATGTATTCCTTGAGACTTTCTATGTAAAGTATTTCATCAAGATAGATCCGCACTTTCTTTTTCCCTACATTGAAAAATAATGATGCCCTTTCACCCGTTCCTGCACTTAGTGACATTCCCGTGCTGTCAGACTGTTTTAGTTTATTAACCGCCATCAGGAACCGGCTAAACTCAACTGGTTTCAGGAGATAATCCACTACATTGTGCTCATATCCCTCTAAGGCATACTCGTGGTAAGCCGATACAATGATGATATGTGGTGGGTGCTGCAGGGTTTTTAGAAAATCCAATCCTTTCAGGCGCGGCAGGTGTACATCAAGGAAGACAAGATCGATCTTTTCCTTTTGTAAAAACTCCATCGCGTAAATAGCATCCACGCACACTGCCTTTAAGCTCAGGAAAGGAACCTGGCGGATATAATCCTGGAGCACCTCGGCCGCCAGCGGTTCATCTTCAACGATGATACAGTTATAATTTTGCATGATGATCAAGGTTTATGCTGAGGGTTACTTTAAAAATGTTTTTTGAAACCTCCAGGTCAAGGCTATGCCTGGGATACATTAATTCCAGTTGACGACGAACATTACTAAGACCGATATTTTCGGTGATCGTGTCATTGGCTGTCTCTTCTCTTGAATTTTCGATCGTAAATAAAAGCTGGCCCTGGTTAAGCTGAACATGAATATAAATAAAGGAGTCAAACCTTGCCTCTCCGGCTCCATGTTTAAACGCATTCTCAACAAAGGGAAGCAGTATCAAAGGAGCTATCGGCTGTGATTCATTGTCCACTTCCTTCGTAAAACTCACCTTTAACCGTTGGTTATAGCGTATTCGTTCCAACTCGATATAATCGTTAAGCACCCTGAGTTCTTCGGCAATCGTTATCCGGTCGTTTCGGGACTCATAAAGCATAAAACGCAGCAGCTTGGAAAGTTTCATCACTACATCAGCAGTTTCATCAGATTTCTTCCGCGCCAGCGCATAAATATTATTGAGGGTATTGAACAAAAAATGAGGATTGGTCTGGGTACGCAGGAATTTCAATTCGGCTTCGAGTTTCTCTTTTGCAAGCCCTCTTGCAGCTTCTTTCGCCCTTTGCGATAGCCGGTATTGCTTCAGGGCAACTACCAGCCCGACAACAAACACAAGATCCAGGAATGTGGATATAATGCGTTGCAATTTAAAAAGCATATCATCGGTCACTTCCTCGTGATAGAGATGGGGCAGAATATATTTTACGATCAGAAACCGTTGCAATAGTACTGCAACAGCAAAAGCCAGTATGGCCATCAGGAATATCAGCAACAGTTTTTTAAACCTTGGTGCTTCGATATTGATCAGGTAAATAATAAAATAACAAAGTGGGACCTTTATTGGTAATTGCAAAAGTTCAGCAGAAATACCCATCCATATCCTTTGAAGCAGGGGAGTGGCGGCAGAAGAGGAACTGATCCAGGCAAATTCGATATAGCCCTCGAACAAAACATACGCCAGCCAAAACAAGATATGCAGACCTATCCGCTTTTTATTCATGCCCCTAAAAGTCGGAAAATACCGCGGCCGGTTTATATAAATATGCCAAAAACTTGTTTGTACCCATGAATGGCAACCTGGCGAATATGAACGAAAGCCGGGATATGGAACACCGATATAATCTAATAATAGTTCATAAAGGGCATGCAGGTATACAATCTGTGCAATCCGTGTAATCTGTGGCAAATTTGTCATCCGCAAATACACGGAGTGCAAGGAGGTTTGACGCGAAGATCACAAAGAAATTCAATCCGCGCAATCCGTGTAATCTGTGGCAAATATCAGTTGGCCCCTGGTAACTTTTTCCTGATATCATTGATGATATGCTCCGCATGCTCCCTTGAGTTTTCAATGAATAATCGATGTGTATTCATACCCCCGCAGATCACACCCGCCAGGTAAATATTCTTAACATTGGTTTCATAGGTCCCGGGATCATATACCGGTTTTCTGACTTCATCATCTGAGAGCTGGATACCTGTTCGTTTCAGGAATTCGAGGTCAGGCTGGTAACCTGTTAATGCGATCACCCAGTCGTTTTCGATCGTCACCAGGCCATCAGGTGTTTCAATATCCACTTCGTGTTCGCGGATCTCCTTAATTTTCGATTTGGTAAACGCCTTGATCGAACCTTCTTTGATGCGATTGATGATATCGGGTCGTACCCAATATTTTACCCGCTCACCGATATCTTCTTTTCTTATGACCATGGTCACTTCAGCGCCTTTACGCCAGGTTTCAAGTGCTGCATCCACCGCGGAGTTTTGTGCACCTACTACCAGCACTTTCTGGAAAGCATAAAAATGAGGTTCCTTATAGTAATGTGTGACTTTTGGAAGATCCTCACCTGGCACATTCAACAGGTAGGGGATATCATAAAACCCGGTAGCGATAATGATACTTCCTGCGGTATACTTCGATTTCGGTGTGGTGACAACAAAGCGCTTGGTGCCATCCTTTCTATCGACCTGCTCCACGCTTTCTACTTTTTCAAACAGGTGGATATTGAGTTCATTTGCTATGGCAACGCGCCTGTAATATTCTAACGCCTCCGACCGGGTCGGTTTCGCATTATTGGACACAAAGGGGATATTCCCGATCTCCAGTCTTTCTGAAGTTGAAAAAAAGGTCATATTGACCGGGTAATTATAGAGGGAGTTAACCAGGGGACCCTTTTCAAAGATGATATAATCAATCCCGGCTTTCCGGGCTTCCAGGGCACATGCCAGCCCGATAGGACCCCCGCCAATAATAATTATGGTAAAATGTGGTAGCGACATAAGCAAAAATAGAACAACGATGATTAAACGTAGATGGAATTGCAATTTCCCAGCCGTAAATGGGTTGTTGTCAATTCTTCAGGTTTTATCCCCCGACTCGCTTAAATTTGCCCGACTTTTTAAAGCATATAATTTACATGGCAAGATCTATCGCATTCCGGGATGCTCTTCGCGAAGCAATGACAGAAGAGATGAGAAGAGATGAACGCGTATTTTTAATGGGAGAGGAAGTGGCTGAATATAATGGCGCCTATAAGGTAAGCCAGGGAATGCTGGCTGAATTTGGTCCAAAACGAGTGATCGACACACCAATTTCGGAGCTTGGCTTTACAGCCGTTGGAGTGGGTGCTGCTCAAAACGGACTTCGCCCTATCGTTGAATTCATGACCTGGAACTTTGCCGTACTGGCGCTGGACCAGATTCTGAATACAGCTTCCAAAATGCTGGCCATGAGTGGAGGCCAGGTTTCCTGCCCGATTGTGTTTAGAGGTGGTAATGGTTCTGCAGGACAGTTAGGAGCCCAGCACTCTACCGCCTTTGAAAGCCTGTATGCAAATATTCCCGGTATTAAAGTAGTATCGCCCAGTAACGGTTACGATGCGAAAGGCCTGCTCAAACAAGCAATCCGCTATGAAGAAGATCCGGTGATGTTTATGGAGAGTGAACTGATGTACGGTGACAAAATGGAAGTTCCTGAAGAAGAATACTATATCGAACTGGGTAAAGCGGATATCAAAAAGGAAGGAAGCGATGTCACGATCGTTTCGTTTAATAAAATGATGAAGGTAGCCCTGGGGGCCGCCGCTGAACTCGAAAAAGAAAATATCAGCGCGGAAGTAATAGACCTTCGCACCATTCGCCCCCTCGACTGGAAAACAATCCTGGAAAGCGTGAAAAAAACGAATAGACTGGTGATCGTGGAAGAACAATGGCCTTTTGGATCTGTATCTTCTGAGATCACTTACCAGATACAAAAAGAAGGATTCGATTACCTGGATGCACCCATTCGTCGTATCACCGCGGCTGATGCACCACTTCACTATGCACCTAACCTCGTTGCTGCGGCTTTACCAAGTGTAGCCCGTACCGTAAAAATGGTAAAAGAGGTTATGTACCAGGAAAAATAACAAATTTAAAATTATTGCAATATATACAAACCCGCTTTCACGGCGGGTTTGGCTTTTTGTTCAATCACGTAGATTTACGCATAACTTTTTTTTTAACATTATGCAGCGTTTTACCCCTTTATGTGCATCTTTGTAATGGTTTTTCATAGGATATTGGATTTTAAAACGAGGCTGGATTTCTATCCGGCCTCTTATTTTTTAGGCATTATTCATTAAGTCGACTCATTTGTACACAGCACATTTCAGGTTAGTGCGGCAGAATCCTTCATCAAGCCCAAGTCCGCATCTTCATAGACATTACAGGTACTTAAATTATAGAAAGGACTTTCAAATATGAACCGGAGCCTAACATTCTCAGTTATTTCCGTTCGCCATCTTTTATGACTTTGTCTACAAATCCGGCCTAACGGTTGGAAGTTTTCTCCCTATTTTTGCCCCTAAATCTTAATTAATGGCTGATATACTGATAATTGACGATGAAAAAGCGATCCGGAAGACCTTATCAGAGATCCTTTCATTTGAAGGATATAAAATCGACGAGGCAGCCGATGGCGAGGAAGGACTGAAACGGTTTAAAGACAAGTCCTACGACGTTGTATTATGCGATATCAAAATGCCTACACTTGACGGGATTGAATTTTTGCAGAAAGCCGGTGAAACTAGCCCTGATGTTCCTATCATCATGATCTCCGGCCATGGAAATATTGAAACGGCTGTAGAAGCAGTAAAAAAAGGGGCGTACGACTTTATCTCAAAACCGCCTGACCTGAACCGTTTGCTGATCACCATCAGAAATGCGATGGAGCGTAATAGCCTGGTAACCGAAACCAAGGTCCTAAAACGCAAAGTAAGTCGTGTACAGGAAATGATCGGGGAGTCTGCACCGATCCAGCGTATCAAAGAAACCATCGACAAAGTCGCGCCCACGGAAGCAAGGATTTTGATTACAGGTGAAAATGGCGTGGGTAAAGAACTGGTAGCCCGCTGGGTACATGAGAAAAGTAACCGCTCGAGTGGCCCCCTGGTGGAAGTAAACTGTGCCGCGATTCCCACGGAACTTATCGAAAGCGAATTGTTCGGACACGAAAAAGGTTCATTTACATCTGCGGTCAAACAAAGGATCGGAAAATTCGAACAGGCAAATGGCGGAACACTATTCCTGGATGAAATAGGTGATATGAGTCTAAGTGCGCAGGCAAAAGTTCTGCGTGCCCTGCAGGAAGGAAAGATCACGAGGGTGGGGGCCGACAAAGATATCAGCGTGGATGTTCGTGTAATTGCAGCAACCAATAAAGATCTGTTGAAAGAAGTGGATGAAAAATCATTTCGTCTTGATCTCTATCACCGATTAAGTGTGATCCTGATCCACGTGCCATCATTGAACGAAAGACGCGACGATATTCCGATTTTGGTCGACCAGTTCCTCCAGGATATTTGTGCCGACTATGGTATTGCCAAAAAGAATATTGATGATGAAGCGCTCAAACAATTGCAGGAATATGACTGGACTGGTAATATACGGGAGCTAAGAAATGTGGTGGAAAGGCTGGTGATTTTATCAGCAAAAACAATAACCGGCGACGATGTGAAAAGCTATGTGACGCCAAGATAGCCAGCATCCAGCATCTAGTATCCAGTATCCAGTATCTAGCAAAATCTTGTTAACCGAAAAAATAAACCCAGGCTCATGCCTCTACAACATTTACTCATTATTTATCTTATTGGAACCCTTCTTGTTTTTCTTCCCTCATTTGGCTTGGCAAAATTATTTACAAAAGCTGGCGAGCAATCCTGGAAAGCCTATGTTCCATTTTACAATACCTGGGTTATGCAGGAGATTGCCCAGCGTCCTAAACACTGGGTATTCTGGCAGTTTATCCCTGTGGTTGGCTGGTTTATTTCGCCGGGTATTTTTATAGAATTTGCCAAAGTGTTTGGAAAATTTTCCCTCGGACATCATACTGCCGCCGCCCTGTTTGCACCATTTTACTTTCCCTGGCTGGCTGCGCAAAAAGACACGAAGTTTATCGGACCTGTAGAAGCAAGAAAGCATAAAAAATCCTCGGCGCGTGAATGGTTTGATGCCGCCATCTTCGCGATCGTGGCAGCCACCCTGATCCGCACATTTATTTTCGAAGCTTATGTGATTCCTTCAGGATCGATGGAGCGTACCCTGCTGGTAAAAGATTTTCTTTTTGTTAGCAAGCTTAGCTACGGTCCGCGGATACCCAACACACCTTTATCAGTACCCTTTGTACATAACTATCTTCCCATCACTAATGGTAAGTCATACTCGACAGCTATAAAGCTTCCTTATACCCGCTGGTTTGGTTCCATGCCTAATAGAGGCGATGTGGTTGTATTTAACTTTCCTCAAGGTGACACTGTGATCCATGCGGAAAGATTTGAATCTGCCGATCCTTATTATGTGGTAAAACGTAGAGCAGCTATGGGTTCCCGAGATGACAGAATGGTTCTTTCTGATCCCGAAAACTACCCGGTTGTTGTACACCCGGTTGATAAGACGGATAACTATATTAAAAGATGTGTGAGCGTGGCAGGTGATATGATGCAGATCATTGATGGGGTAGTGTACAACAACGGTCAGCCGGAACAAAGCCCCCCTTACTCCGTTATGCCCTATACTGTTGTTACAAATGGTCAGCCTGTCAATTGGGACTTACTCGAGGATGAGTACGATTTTGTGATGGATCGCGACACTTATGCGAACTATGATAGAAAGACGTCTTTACCTCCTGGCACTTTCGAGTGGAATCTTACGGCAAAAGCTGTAGAAAAAATGAAAAAGAGTGGCTTTGCCAAACAGATCACACCAATTTTGGATGGAGGGTGGGGAAGCCCTGCTTCACCTGATCCTTTTGTATTGGAGAATAACTGGACACCCGATAATTACGGCCCGATCTGGATTCCAAACAAAGGCGGACAAATTCAACTCAACGATAGCACCTATAAAATTTACGAACGCGCCATCCGCGTGTACGAACAAAATGATTTTTACAAAAAGGACGGCAAATTCTTCCTTAATGGAAATGAAGTAACATCCTATACGTTTAAGATGGATTATTTCTGGATGATGGGGGATAACCGTCACGGATCACAGGACTCACGCTTTTGGGGATTTGTGCCCGAAGATCGTATCGTTGGAAAGGCCTGGATGATCTGGTTTAGCTGGGAAGGAGGCC
>JAEZRB010000113.1 GCA_023412975.1 Bacteroidota bacterium
GGTATAGTCATGGCGTATACCAACGTGGCCAGGACAGCGCCGGTATGCTGGTGTACGAGCAGAGCAGCAACAATATTTTTTACAAGAATAACGTGACTCATAGCGGTGATGGCCTTTTCCTATGGGCGGGTCAGTCCACGATGGACAGCGGGCAGGGTGGCTGTAACGACAACCTGATCATCCGGAATGATTTTTCCTATGCTCCTACCAATGGTATTGAAGTTACTTTTAGCCGCAATACAATCCTCGACAATAGGATATTCGAATGCGATCATGGTATCTGGGGAGGATACAGTTACAATACCCTGATCAGGGATAACAGTTTTCGTAACAACCGTATTGCTATTGCCATCGAGCATGGACAGGAGAATAAGATCAACCATAATCTCTTCTCAAAGGATAAGGAAGCAATACGTCTTTGGTCACGGCGCGAACAGCCCGCGGACTGGGGATATGCGCAACACCGCGATACAAGGAGCAGGGGTTACCAGGTTGTATCCAATAGTTTCAACAGCAACGAGGTTGTGTTCAATATATCCCGATCAGACAGCATGCACATTTTCGGAAATACGATTGCCGGCACCGAAACACCTTTTAAAATCGATACGACCGTTACACGTCTTGATACCGTCGTGTACGACGATATCATGGATAATGCTTCTATGGACCCGGAATTTACTTTGCCAAAAGTGGACAAACCAAATGATCCTTTCCGCGAGAGCGGCCGGTATGCAGGTCGTAAAAATATTCGGGTTACGGAGTGGGGGCCGTATGATTTCAGGTATCCCATCATCTGGCATACCAATCCAACTGATACCTCGCTGCAAATGAAATTTGACCTGGTAGGACCAAAAGGAAAATGGCGGATCAAAAGCATGCGGGGGGTAAAAGATGTATCCAGCAGGAGCGGGGTTTTCCCGGCCAGCATCACGGCTACCAGGTTGGCGGATGATCGAACCGATATATCCATACAACTTGAATACATCGGTGAATCGGTGATCACACCATTCGGACAAACCATTGCCAAAGGCAAACCCTATGAGTTTAGTTTCTCCAAATTTTTCCAGCCCATCAATTTCCAGGTGAGATGGTATGCAATGGATACATCTGTTCACAACCCTATTGCTACAGGAGAACTTTTTCCACCCAATGTTCGGATGCAGCCCATCAAAACAGAACAAACCGACCGGCTCGAATATGCCTGGTGGGGCGGCATAAAAGGGGAGGAGACATACCGGCAATTTATTACCGTAGCCGAAGGAGAAGCGACCATTGAAGAAGGGGAATATGAACTCGGTTTAACCTGGGATGATGCGGTGAGATTGTACGTGGATGGTATGTTATTGGTCGATGAATGGAATCCTTCGCAATATAAATTCGATGAATCGCCACACCGGAAAATAAAACTCAGGCTGGGAGGGCAACATCGTTTCCTGGTTGAACACCTTGAACTGGGAGGCTTCGCTACACTTAGTGTGCGTTTAAAAAAAATTAGTCGTTAACTATTGACTTTCTCGTCAACTGAAATATATTTTTATTACTTTCAGGCAATTATCCCCGTGAACACTGTTCCTGCCGTCACCTCTTTTTAAAAATTTATAATTAAAACAAAACTAACCACCATGCGAAAGTTATTACTTTCCCTTGCCGCTGTAGTGGCGGTATCCGCTGCAATTATTTTTCCCGGGTGTAACAATGAAAGTCAGAGCGACGCTTCGGCGGATAATACTGCTGATTCCCTGAAAGCGGTATTGGAGCGGGGCGAATACCTGGCTACCCATGTAGCTGTTTGTATCGACTGCCATAGCAAACGTGACTTTACAAAATTCTCTTTCCCGCCCGTGCCGGGTACAGAAGGTATCGGCGCTAGTTTCCCGTTTGGGGAGGCTGAAGGTATCCCGGGTGAGATCTGGGCCCCAAACATTACACCCACAAGACTGGCCAGCTGGTCGGATGATGAAATTGCCCGTGCCGTGGCTCATGGTGTGAATAAATCGGGTGACACCCTGTTTCCAATTATGCAGTATCATAATTATAGCAGGCTGGCCAAAGACGACCTGTACGCGATCATTGCTTATATCCGGACGCTTGCGCCAAGCGATAGCACAGTTCCGCCGCGCAAGCTTTTTATCCCCTTGTCGGCCCTGCCACCGCTGCCTGAATTTGCACCGGAGAAGAATATCCGGCCCAACCCATCCGATAAAATTGAGTATGGGAAGTATCTGACTACGATCGCTTCCTGTGGCGATTGCCATACACCTAAGACAAAAGATGGTGCGCCTGATTTTAGCAAGGCATTTTCAGGTGGATTTGTGTTCAAAACCCCCATGTTCAAGGTCGCGGTATCTAATATTACCCCCGATTCCACCACCGGTATTGGTAGCTGGACTGAAGATGCATTTCTAGCCAAATTCCGGAGCAATTCGGCTCCCGAGATTGTCAACAAGGATCCCGGCGCCATGAATACGATGATGCCCTGGGCGATGTACGGAAAGATGAAGGATGAGGACCTCAAGGCTATCTATGCCTACCTGCGCTCCTTGCCGCCTGTGGTCAATAAGGTTGAGAAATGGCCTAAATAATTTTTTATCAATTAGTTGCACTATGCCGGGCTGGTCCCGGCATTTTTTTTGCGTAAATTGCGGCAAAGCCAAAAAATATTACCCAACTATTTGGCAGATATGGTCTTCCCCCCTACCTTTGCACTCCCAAAAGAAAATTGGGTTTTACACAATGTCTCAGCGAATCAGAATCAAATTACAGTCTTACGATCACAACCTGGTGGACAAATCCGCGGAAAAAATCGTAAAAACTGTTCGCAGCACAGGTGCTGTAGTAACAGGTCCTATTCCGTTGCCTACACGTACAAAGATCTTTACTGTATTGCGTTCGCCGCACGTGAATAAGAAGAGCCGTGAACAGTTCCAACTGGCGACACATAAGCGTTTGCTGGACATTTATACTTCTTCCAGCCGTACGGTTGATGCCCTGAGTAAGCTCGATCTGCCCAGTGGTGTGGAAGTTGAGATCAAGGCCTAGTCCGGCACTTTCCATCTGGAAAGGGTTGGCGCAAAAAGCGAATTAGTTCTTATATATAAAAAGTAGTTAACTCTCAATTCCGCCTGGCGGAAGAAAAGAGCTCTGGCGTAAAAAATTCCCTGTCCTTCGGGATGGGGTTACATAAAAACAAGCCGTTCAGGGTTTGTTTACTGTCGGTACTTCCAACGTCCGCCCAAGCAATTGCGAAGGGGGACATCATCACCCCCGCATTCGCCTTATGGCTATGGCGGGCAAAGGGAAAAGGTCGGTGGCAAACGGGGATTGAATCCGCTCCGGTTCTGATGATGGTTCCTGATACACGAATCATGATGACGAACCAGGTCACGGATGTCCCAATAATCCTGCAGGCATAAATTGAAAAACAATGAAAGGTATTATTGGGAAAAAAATTGGGATGACCAGCATCTTCGATCCCTCGGGCAAACAAACAGCCTGCACGATTATTGAAGCAGGTCCCTGTGTAGTAACCCAGGTAAAGACGATCGAGTCTGATGGTTACAATGCGCACCAGGTTTCATTCGGCGACAAAAAAGAAAACCGCACTACAAAAGCCGAGAAAAATCACTTCGCTAAAGCAAGTACTCCGGTAAAGAAATTCTCTAAGGAGTTCCGCAATTCTTCCCTTGATAAAAATATTGGTGACACCATTACTGTTGACATCTTCGCTGAAGGTGACAAAGTAGAAGTGGTGGGTACTACAAAAGGTAAAGGTTTCCAGGGCGTGGTAAAACGTCACGGTTTCCATGGTGTGGGCCAGCAATCACACGGTCAGCATGACCGTCAGCGTGCTCCAGGTTCACTGGGTAACTCTTCCGATGCCAGCCGTGTTATGAAAGGTATGAAGATGGCCGGACGTATGGGTAATGCCCGCGTCAAGCTGAAAGGTTTGAAAGTGGTTAAAGTATTCCCTGAGAAGAACTATATCCTGATCAGCGGTTCAGTACCCGGTCATAACGGATCAATTGTTTTAATTCAAAAATAACGGACGACGGAACGTTGTTCCGTTATTAAAATAGAACGAAAATGCAAGTTGAAGTATTAGATATAAAAGGAAAGAAAACCGGCCGGTCGGTGGAATTACCTGACGATATTTTCGGTGTGGAGCCAAACAGCCATGTAGTGTACCTGGCAGTAAAGCAATACCTCGCCGCACAACGCCAGGGTACCCACAAGGTAAAAACCCGTGCCGAAGTGAAAGGAGCCAGCCGCAAGCTGCACCGCCAAAAAGGTACAGGCGGTAGCCGTAAGGGTAATATCCGCAACCCTTTATACAAGGGTGGTGGTACCATATTCGGACCTAAGCCTCACGCTTATGATATCAAGCTGAACCGTAAGGTGAAGGACCTGGCTAAGATCTCGGCCCTGGCAAGCAAGGCAAAAGAAAACGCAATCGTGGTGGTAGAAGATATCAGCCTTGATGCACCTAAAACCAAAACTTTCATGGATATCCTGGGTAAACTGAAAGTTGCTGATAAAAAAGCAATGGTCATTTTACCGGAATACAATGAGAACCTGCAGCTGTCTATCCGCAATGTACCCTCTGTACTGGGTGTATTGCTGAGCGACATCAACACTTACGACATTGTAAATTCAGAAGTGCTGGTGTTGACAGAAAGCGCGGCTAAAATATTTTCTGAAGAAGAAGAAACTGTAGAAGCGTAGGCAATTTGAAAATGTGCTGATTTGAAAATTTGAAAATGGTCAGCATAATTTTCAAAAGAGCGAAAAAAATAATTGGTGATGAGGTTGTCTTAATTTCCTCATTTTCAAATTAAGAAAGATGAAATCGTAAGATTCCATCGCACTAAAAAACAATAAAAGATTAGCGATGAAACTTTCTGAAGTACTGGTAAAACCCATTTTGACTGAAAAAGCAAACGCACAGCAGGAAAAACTGCGTCGTTACGCTTTCAAAGTGGCGAAAAAAGCGAATAAACTGGAGATCAAAAAAGCGGTAGAAAGCTTTTATGGTGTCACTGTTACTGATGTGAACACAACAGTTTCTCCGGCCAAGAGTAAAAGCCGTTTTACAAAAGCCGGTGTAATATCAGGTCGTAAGCCTTCTTACAAGAAAGCTTATGTAACCGTGTCGGAGGGAGAAACAATAGATCTTTATTCAAATATTTAAGTCCTGTAGCTAGACTACGGACAAGGAATGGCTTCAACAGCCTGCGATGCAGGTAAGCCGCTAATGTTGAAATAAAAAGAGTTTTAAAAATGGCATTAAGAAAATTTAAACCGATGACAGCCGGCACACGCTGGAGAATCGGTAACGCTTTTGCAGAGGTAACGACCAACGTGCCTGAAAAAAGCCTGGTAGAAGCAAAGCCCAGGACCGGCGGACGTAACTCATCCGGTCACCTGTCTATGCGCTACAGGGGTGGTGGCCACAAGAAGAAATACCGTATCATCGACTTCAAACGTGATAAGTCAGGTGTTGCAACGGTGCTTTCTATTGAATACGATCCAAACCGTACAGCATTTATCGCGCTGTTGCAATATGAAGATGGAGAGAAACGCTATATCATCGCACCGCAGGGACTTGAAGTAGGTGCAAAGGTTGAAAGCGGTGACGCGGTAGCTCCCGAGGTAGGAAACGCACTCCAGATGAAGAATATGCCCCTTGGTACCAACGTGCATAATATCGAAATGCAACCTGGCCAGGGTGGTAAGCTTGCCCGCAGTGCAGGATCAACCGCGCAGCTGACCAACAAGGAAGAGAAATACGCGGTATTGAAAATGCCTTCTGGTGAGCTGAGAAAAGTATTGATCAATTGCTACGCGACCGTAGGTGTGGTGAGCAATAGCGATCATAGCCTGCAGAGCATGGGTAAAGCCGGCCGCAACAGGTGGAAGGGTATCAAGCCAAGAAACCGTGGTGTGGCAATGAACCCTGTAGATCACCCGATGGGTGGTGGTGAAGGTAAGGCTTCAGGTGGTCAGCCTCGCAGCAGGAACGGTCAGTATTCAAGAGGCTTGAAGACCAGGACGAAAGGAAAAGGTAGCGACAAGCTGATCATTCAACGTAAGAACGGAAGTAAGCTCGCAAAATAAATTTGAAAATGTGGCAATTTGAAAATTTGAAAATGGTTTTCAAATCCACAGAATAAAGAAAAGAATGACATTTTCAAATTATCAAATTTTCAAATTAACGAATTAACCATGGCTCGTTCGATTAAAAAAGGTCCTTATGTAGCAGCACACCTCGAATCAAAGGTGGTCGCTATCAATGAAGGCAAAAACAAAAAAGGTGTTATCAAGACTTGGAGCCGTCGTTCCACTATTACACCGGATTTTGTGGGTCACACGTTTGCAGTGCACAACGGCCACAAGTTTATCCCGGTGTATGTAACGGAATTCATGGTTGGACACAAGCTGGGTGAGTTTGCACCCACCCGCCAGTTCAAAGGACACTCCAGCAAGAAAGGAGATTAATAAATAGTCAGGAGTCGTTAGTCGGGGGTCGGAAAAACCCGGTGCCAGGCTTCGAACTAAAAACAAAATAAATGGAAGCAGTAGCAAAA
>JAEZRB010000198.1 GCA_023412975.1 Bacteroidota bacterium
TGTTTAATTTGGTTTAATATAGTTGAATGTAGTTGAATGTTGTATTACAACGTTAAACCACCTTCAACCACCTTCAACAACATTCAACTTACCAAACTATCCGGCATCCAGCCTCTACATCTTAATAAACTCCACCCTCCGGTTATTCGCCTTTCCTTCTGCGGTATCATTTTTATCAGCCGGCTGGGTTTCACCCTTGCCATCGGTTTGCATTCGGGAAGCGTCTACATTGTATTGATCAGCCAAAGCGTTTTTTACAGCAGCCGCACGCTTTTGGGAAAGCAGGAGGTTGTCGGCGTCGCTCCCGTCGCTGTCGGTGTGACCCACAATCTTAACCTTTACAGTTGGGTTCTCGTTAAGCACAGCGGCAATATCCTTTAATACACCCGATGATTCCGGCTTTATCTTATCGCTATTGACATCAAAAAGGATCCCACTGGTCACAAACCTGCCTTCCGTGATCAGTTTGTTGCGGGTGTCCGGCGCGCCTACCGCCAATCGGATATTACTGATCAGGTAACGATCTTCTTCGTTGTACATACCACTCCAGAGGTCAAACAAAACTGTGCTATATGTTTTACCAGCAGCGAATGCACGGGGCAGGTCAAAGATCTTTTCCTCATCCAGGTAAACGCGAATACGCTGCTTCTGGCGCCAAATGGAAACCTTCACTTTTGGCTTGCCCAGGTTGGAAGCAAACCTTGTGGTCTTTACCTCATTGTTGATCACCCGGGCACCGTCCTCGTAGGTATCGATATAACCCTTACCACCCTTCAATCCAGCGTCAGAAGGATGGAACCCGATCTTTACGCCAGATCTTTTCTCATAAGGAATAAAACTGTATTCAAAAACACGTTTGTCGTTGTTGCCGGTGAGTATCAGTATATCGAGTTCCTTGGAATAATTGCTGAATTTATCATTGCATACCAGGTCAAACTGCAGGGTGAAATTTTCAGGAAGGTCATGGATATGTTCAGGGATATACCGACCTTTTTTCTTAATCATCAGCCAGTGTCCTTCATAGCCAGTGGCCCTGACCACTTCACCACTCGCATTTGTATTCCATCTGACGGGAAAATCACCTATGGCATCCTGTGAAAAATCTTCCGTTACCAGGATCTTTTCTCCCGGTACAAAATCAAACTTGGAATAGGTAGTAAGATCCGGTTCTTTTGTTGGCAACGGTTTATCCTTCTTTTCGGGGTTGCCGGTGGATGAGTTTGAGGTTGAGTTTGAGTTTGAGGGCTGGTCTGTTCCACCATCAGGTTCATTAGGAGCATCCTGTTCTTTTTTCTTTTTTTTCTGGCCGGCTTCATCGATTGGTTTGGTTGCGGCATTTGAAACCTTCTCCGAAACCTTTTCGGCAACCTTGTTTTCAGTTTTTTGTTTAGTCCGATCAGCAATTCGTTTTAGTATTTGCGCGTCGGATTGCAGCGCGAAAAAAATAAGAGAAAGAAAAAGCAGTCTTTTCATGATCCGTATTTTTTATAGTGTAAGTTACAAAGTAGTGGGGGTACGGACCAATACTATTAACAGGGTATGGATTGCAGCAAAAATCACGCCCTTGTGGGCAGTCTGTAGTCGGTGGTCAGTAGTCGGCCTGCCCGCGAAGCTTTAGTGAAGGAGGGATGCTGGATACTAGATGCTGGATACTGGATACTAGATACTTGATATTTAGATAGTGGAACCAGAGAGATCTTTTTACAATTGAGGGCTCTAAGCCCCCTCTCCCTGGGAGAGGGGGTTGGGGGAGAGGCTTTCCTCTCCCTATGAGAGGGTGTTGGGAGTGAGGCTTTCCTCTTTTTGTGGTAGCGGGTTGGAGTTGAGGCTTTTATAGTGAACAATTCCCTCCAGCACACCACGTGAAAGTGGATATTTTGTGAAATAAATGAACTTGTTTTTTTTCAGCTGTTCCAGTTCGGGACTGTAGTTAGCTACTACAATGCCTTTGATCTTCCCGGTCAGCATATCCTTATCATTGCCGCTGTTGCCAGCAGTGATAAAATCTTCCAGCGGCACTTTCCATTTGTAGCTCAGGTAGCGCACCGCATTCCCTTTACTGGCCCGAAATGGCAGGAGGTCAAGGTATTTATTTTGCGTAAGCAGGATTTTGGCTCTCAGTTTATGATCATCAAGATACTTATAGAGATTGGCCATATCATCTTCGTTAAATTTCTCACCTACATAGTAACTTAATTTGAATTTTCGCTGCGCATTGGCTTCCTGCAGGCGAATACCTGGAAACTTCGAAAGCGTTTTTTCTAGCTCATTGCGTTTCCATTGATAATCGATATGACTTTCCCAGCCATTGTCTGGGATGAAATTTCGGGTATAATAAATCTCGGAGCCGGCTGAGCAGATCAGGATATCTGGAGCCGGCAGATCATAAGTTTCAAAAGCTTCAGCTGTGAGTTTCATATTACGACCGCTGGCAATACCAAATACCACTTCATCCTGCCGCTCACTGATCCATTGTTTTAATTCACCAAGCCCATCCGTTTTACTGCCGTCTACCAGGGTACCGTCTAGATCGGTAATGATGTATTGGCGGGCTTTTACCAGTTTTCTTCCATAAGCCGTCTTTTTTTCCATACGAAGATCGGCTTCGTTGCGATTGAAGAGATTGGCCACGATCTCCATGTACTTGTTACAATGCGCTGTCCAGGAATATTGCTGGCTCGTAGCCACGATTCCATTTGCGGAATATTTTTCCCAAAGTGTCTGGTCGGAAATTATCTTTTTCAAAGCGTCGGCAATAGCCTTTGGATCTTCCACGTCGACCAGCATGCCGTTGTCGCATTGTTCGATGATCTCCTTGGGACCGCCGGTAGGTGATGCCACCACTGGTAATCCGCAGGCAGCAGCTTCTACCAGGGTAAGCCCAAAATTTTCGCCAGGTGTTGCATTGACAAATACTCCCTTTTTGCGGGCTGCAATACGATAGATCTCGGGTACCTCCATTTTGGGATCATTCTTTTTAGGAATGGCCATTTTCCCATAGAGATCATATTTATCCAGCAACAATAAAAGGTTGGTAAGAATATCCTGTTCATCCGCGGCCATTTGCGTAATATCTTTTCGCACGCCAGCGAATATCGCAAGGTTGGCCATGGCCTGCAATTCCTTGTCCTGGCCATAAGATTGAATGATGGTCTCGAAATTTTTTCTTTTATCTGCACGGCCGATCGAAAGAATAAGCGGTTTGGCGGGGTTAAATAAAAAGCGTTCTATATCCGAATTCAAACGGTACAATGCCTGTTCCTGCTCGATAGTCATTTTAAAGGAAGGCATATCATATCTGTAAAAAGGGTAGAACTGTTCATTGTTGACGCCGGGAGGTATCACATAAAACTTTCCTTCATCATTATTTTCATAAAGACCGTATTGTGTATCGATCTCGTGCTGGGTACTGACGATCACCGCATCAGAAGATTTCAAGGTATATTCTTCTTCATCGATACGACGCTGCATATTGAACTTTTCATCGATCTTCTCTGCAGACATACCATCTTTGAGCAGAATATTTTTCTTATTACGCCCAAGTGAATGACCAGTTGCAACAAAAGGAATACCAAATACTTCGCTGATCTGGCGGGCCAGGTAATTCCCATCTGCATAGTGGCCGTGCACCACATCCGGAAAATCATCCTGCTTCTCGATAAAGCGGATGGTCTTATCAATAAATTCATCAAGATGATCCCATAGTACTTCTTTATGGCGATAGGCATTGCCACCGCAATTCACGCGTATGATGCGTGCTTTTTCATTAACGACCTCGATCTCTTTTTCATAGGAAGTAGACACTCTTTTATCAACAATGCGGCGGGTAAACAGGTCTACTTTTCTTACCTCCGGATGTAGTGACAGGTGTTCAAGTAACTCGAGTACATATTTCACCTGGCCTCCTGTGTCTTTGTCGCGTCCTATTTCCGGATCTGTGTACCTGATAAGCCCATGGGGACTGAATAACTGTATGTAAAAACCATTTCCCATATAATTATTCATTTGATGTGAAACCTGCAAATTTAACCAAATCGATGTTAGCGGAAGTATTTTGTAATTTTAAGCAAACAGAAATAGTAATTATTATGTATTCAGGCTCTGGTTTCAGCGATTGGGAAATAGGCGATATTACGGTTATCATACACAAGGGTGTTTATCATTTATTTCATTTGATCATACCTAATCATGACTACATAGCTCATGCCATTTCTAAAGATGGCATCTCCTGGCGGCGCGTTAAGAATGCTTTATTTGTGGGTCATCCCGGCGAATGGGACGATGATATGCTCTGGACCATGGATGTGTGCGAGGTAAATGGAAAATTTGAAATGTACTACACCGGTTTGCAAAGAAGGGACCGCGGCGTGGTCTCCAGGATTGGTCTTGCAGAATCGGATAACCTGATCGACTGGGAAAAAAACCGTAAAAATATTTTTCCCATCGAACCACGCGGTATTTTTTATGAAACTTCCACAACCAATCCCCGTACCTGGCTGAGTTTTAGAGATCCTTTCCGCTTTGAATATCAAAATGAGGTATACCTGCTCGTAGCTGCCCGCACAATTTCCGGTCCTGTATCGAGACGAGGGTGTGTGGGGATTGTAAAGATCACCAATGATGAAGTGGAACTTATGCCACCATTATTATACCCGATGGTGTACGATCATATCGAGTGTCCATGTGTATATCAACTAAACGGCCGGTTTTACCTTGTTGGTTCAATAAGGGAGGATATAAAAGTTCGCTATTGGTTCGCTCCCGATTTTTTCGGTGAATACCATTCTTTTCATGCTGATGTTTTATTGCCGCAGGGTAATTATGCCGCCCGTACTGTTCGGGATGGCGATCACTTACTGGTCTATAATTTTTTCTACGCCTACGGAAAAATTGATGCGCTACGCGTTTTGCCACCGCCAAAGGAACTGGATACCGATAGCAGGGGCCGACTGATATTGAAGAGCTACTATCGCTGGGAACTCATGGTGAAAAATCTCGTAGGCCAGGATGATTTCAATAACAAACGGGCTTTGTTGTCCAATCCAACCGCGTCTTCTTACGAGGAACCAGGAAAATGGGTTTGCGGTTCACGCAGCGGCTATGAAATTTTTTGCTTTGACAAACCATCCGCCAGTTTTATATGGGAAGGAATACTCACGGTGGAGGGTATGGGAAAACTGGGCCTTGTCTCGGACATCGACGATGATGGCAACGGTTATTTTATTTTTTTCAACGTAGCGAACGGCGTAGTTCAACTCCGTGCCTGGGGTTTTAACCCGCTCAATGCAAGGCAGAATTTTATCTTCAATGATATCCAGGCAAATGTTTTTTCCACCAACGAAGAAAACAAATTTCACTTCAGGCTGATCCGTTATGGTCACTATATTGAGTTGTCTATCGATGGTATTGTGAAGCTAACCCTTATTGATTATACCTATACCGGGCAGGGGATTGGCTTGTATTCTGCCTCCTCGGTACTTTCTCTCCAGGATTCGGTGGTCAAAATATTGCCCGATCCGCAGAGCGAATACGCAAGCCAGGAGGAAGCGCAGAAGTTGGAGTAGTAACTAGTCGGTAGTCGGGAGTCGGGAGAAGTTAGTAGTTCGGAGTTAGTAGTTCGTAGTCTTTGTGCGGATTTAATCGACAAGTCTGGTAGCCGATCAGACTTTTTATAGTTAGGGACGTTAGCCTCTCTCCCTGGGAGAGGGGTTGGGGAGAGATCCGAAGTTCGTAGTCGTTCGGTTTTCACGAGTAAACGAATTCTGGATTGCCTATTACTATTTTTATAGTTAGGGATGTTAGCCCCTCTCCCTGGGAGAGGGGTTGGGGTGAGGTCCGTAGTGCTACCAAATAGGGATAATAAAAACAAAGGAAATGAACACAGAAGAAGTAATGACGCTGGCCCGGAAATTATGGGATTATCACCAGGTCAACCACGAACTGGCGAAATCAGATTGCATCCTCGCCCTGGGAAGTCACGACCTGCGGGTAGCCGACCGCGCGGCTGAACTTTACCTCGAAGGCTGGGCACCGCTGTTGGTGATGTCGGGTGGTTTGGGAAATCTTACCCTGGGCATGTGGACGGAATCAGAGGCAGATAAGTTTGCCGGAATTGCGATAAAAAAAGGCGTACCACCTGATGCCATCTTGGTGGAAAACAAGTCGACCAATACAGGAGAAAATATTCTATTCACACAAAAGCTCCTGGCTGAAAAAGGTCTCAACCCACATTCTTTCATTGTCGTTCAGAAGCCATATATGGAAAGAAGGAGCTTTGCGACATTTAATAAACACTGGCCCGATAAAAAACTGCTGGTTACCTCACCGCAAATATCATTCGAGTCGTACCCCAACGAAGAGATCCCGCTGGAGCGGGTGATCAATATCATGGTCGGCGACCTGCAAAGGATAAAACTCTATCCCGCCAAAGGATTCCAGGTGCACCAGGACATGCCGGATGAAGTATGGGAGGCGTTTGAGAGGCTGGTGGAGTTGGGGTATGATAAGCATTTGGTCAGGATGGATACTTGATGCTGGATACTGGATACTTGATTCTTGATGCTGGATCCATTTCCACATTTTCACATTCCCACATTTTCAAATTTTCCTTAATCTTTTTACAAAATTTCCATCTTCCATCAATTCAGTATGGTTTTTGTTCAATTCATCATCCTGGCCAATCCGTCCCTTGCCTTTTTGATTAATATTGATTTTTGAATCTTAACCTTATTCCGAGATGAAAAAGAAATTACTGGACTGGTCGATCAACGCTACACGCAACGCCCATTTGTACACTCAGCGGTCTTATATCTACAAAAACCTTTTTGGCTTTTTTGTTGTTATCATTCTTTTACTGACGCTTGTCATTGGCCCTAAATAATTTAATAACTAAAAGGCTTTGACTAGTTATGAAGGAAAAGAAATCGCTTCGATTAAAAGACCAAAATCCCGGTTTTTCAAACCAGAAAAAGAAACCAGTAGTTGTAAACCACCTGTCCAGTTTTGGTGTATTAAACCGCAATGGCCTTGAAATATCCACCGGTATTGACCCCGAGGTTGCTGAAAAGGAAGAAGATACCCGGTCAGGTGAATTTATCAAGTGGTCCATGCCTGAGCAAAAACCCGGGTTTATGCAGGCAAAAAAGCATGATTTTTTCTGATCTCCTGCTCTCTTTCTCCTAAATATTAATAGTATCAGGTGACGGGTTTACCCGCTATTCCTGTTAGATATCCAATCGGGGGTATTGGGTTTTGACAAAAAAATGACTTTATTTGTCGTTTTATCGCCACCAAAACTCCGTACCATGCGAACTATTTGCACCATCCTCCTGGTTTTAACAACTTTTGTTACTTCAGCGCAAAATAACTGGACTGCTATTATGAGCCAGGGCAAGATGGCCCAGGGTTATAAAGCGTTTTTTGAGTTTAATGACGTGGAAGAATATATCCGCGAGCAGGCCAAAAAGGGCCGGGTAATTTCCGAACTGGAATATGCCAACAATAAATGGTATGCAGTGGCGACAGAACGGTCAGGCTCCGTGTTGATTGCCTGGAAAAAATCTATAGAATTTCCCAAAGCATGGATTTCCGAACAATGGGGTAAGGGAAAAGATATAATAAAAGTAGCCTGGGGCGATGGCAACTGGGTGGTCGTGATGACCGATAAAACGAATTTCTCTCTGCAAAAATGGGCGATTCGTGATACCTGGACCGATCTTGAAAAATGGATGGCGGAAGCGCGCCGCGAAAATACCAGTTATAATATCTCCGAACTTGCCTATGGTAACGGCAAATGGCTGTGTGTGATGTCGATCATGAACAGCTATGAACCACAGAGCTATACATTCAGCAAGGAGTTTCCCACTAAATGGATACAGGGCAAGTATGACCAGAAATACAATATTACCGCCGTGGAACATGACGGAAAGGACTGGTATGTGGTCATGAATAAAAAATATACACAATTACATGAGACGATACTGAGTCCTCAGGAAACATTCCCCGAGACAAAGATCAAAGAACAGTGGGATAAGGAAAGAAGAATTACAGGGCTGGTATTTACGGGAAAATCCGCCAGGTCCTCTACGGATGAAGACCTGGATTTATGGTCCGCATTTCTGGAATTGGATGTAAACCAGTTTGATGACCTGAAAAAATCAGGGGATCAGAAACTTGCCAATAAAGATTATTCGGGTGCGATCAAAGACTATGAAGAAGCTGTCAAAATTGATAAGAGCAACCACGAGATATGGAATAACCTGGCCTGGGCGAAGTTTAACGCAGGTTATTGCTACACGGCTTTAAATGATGTTAACAAATCCATTGCTTTAAAAAGTACCCGGTTTAACCAGCATACTAAGGCGGCCATCCTCAAATGCCAGGGTAAATGTGCAGAGGCGATACCTTATTTTAATGAAGCGATTCGGCTGTACAGGTCCGAGCTCGGGAAAATAGACAATATCATCTATTACCTCGACAGGGCTGAAGCAAAACAGTGTCTGAAAAATTATGCTGGCGCGCTGGATGACATAGACCTTGCACTTAATATTGAACCAGCCAATAAAAAACTCCTGGAAAAGCAAAAGGAGCTGAATAAACTACTGAGCGGTGCAAAATAATCCATTAAAAATGTGGGAGGCTGAATTGTAAACCTGACAGCCTTGGCTTTTGTAATCCCTTATTTTGAATCAAAACCTTAAACTTTCGTCCCATCCCTGCAAGGAACGTATGGATCATCATGGCTTTCCCGGATGGGGATGATGATTTGGTTTCTGACTTTAATTCTTTTTGCTGAAGATGCCTGGTAAGACCCAGTCCCAGTAAAAAATTTGCCTGGCTTGTGAATCCGCAGCATTCAAGCCCGTTTTGCATACCCCAATGCCGGAGGGCTGTAAAATTTACATGTGTAGTGATGTCCTGTTCACCAATATGCTGATAAGGACTAAAATTAACCTGGTGACGATGGTAACACACCAGGGTGCCTTCGCTTCTGGCCGTACTATATAATTCTGTAGAGGGGCAGCCGTAATCTATAGTAAGTACAAAACCTTTTTCCAGAATCGCTGCCACATTCCTGATCCATTCAATGGCTTCGAGATTGATCTCCGTACGAAACCCATACGGTAGTCGTACGTTGAGTTGCGCGAGATACTCTTTTAGCTTACTATCCGCTGGTTTCAGGGTTTCAACAAAACCATTATTGTAGTCAACAAAAACTTCCATGAGTTCGTCCTGCATCACTACCAGGGAGATGGAAAGATTATCGAGCAATTCGTTCGAAAGGACACACCCGTTTTTTATCGGGCCGATCTCGTCAGCTGTTTCATGCCAGCTTAAGATGCCAGGGACCTGTTTCTTTTCATCATCCCGTAGTCTTCCTTTTTTTTCAACGATGTGATAATGGAGTTTGTCATACAACTCAGGATTATTCTTTAGCTGGCTTAAAATATCCCGGCAGAGTGTACCGTCGCCACCACCAAACTCAACAATGGTAAAATCTTCTTTGCCCAACAGTACCCACATTTCCTCAAACTGCCGGGCCAGCATTTCACCCAGCACACTACTCAGCCAGGGGCTGGTATAATAATCTCCGTTAATTCCGATCCTGTTGTTGCCAGATGTATAGTATCCGAGTTGCGGATAATACAGGGATATTTCCATAAAGTCGCGGAATGGTATGGGGCCTTTCTGCTCAATTTCACGAATGATGATCTTTTCCAGCGATTCCCTTTCATTTAACATGATGCCTTTTTTTACATTAATGCCTCACAAGGCGTGAAAGATGGCAGCTGATATTTTGTGTTCAATTCATCCGGTGGATGTGGTATTTGCTGATTCAGTATCGTTGTTTGTACTGTTACGCATCCTCTTCTCCAGTTCAGTCGTAACCTGTTCAAGCAGTCTTTTGCATTTATAAAATTCATTCGACTTGTCATTATCGCTGAGCATTTGCGTATAATCGGTTGTACAACGTGCAAGCAGATCAAGAAGGCTGGTTTGACTCATCTCACTAAACTGGTTCATTCGGCTAAGTTTTAATCATAGCGGTCCGTTGAAAGACGACCGGAGGCTCTTTAAGTCGAAAGTCCATGACCAGCTTAACAAAGGATGCAAGGGCAAGGATCCAGATGCCCGCCCAGGCTACAATGATGATCGATCCTGAATCTTTAACAATAGCATCGGTATTTGAAATAATACCTACTAATCCCGGAATTATCATTAGACCAAAAACAATATTGTGACGGATAAAAATGACGAGTAATGTGATAAAGATCAATATTCCGACGAGCACCGGGTGCCACCCAGCCGTATTAAGCCGGAAAAATTCGCTGATCCCTCCCATGAATAAGAATGACAGCCAGGCCGCATATATACTCATGGGCGCCTGCGTGCAAAAGGTTGACCGCATCCTGCGGTATCTTTTATATATGTTCAATTCCCGATGTATCACCGAGATCAGTATTATCTGGAATCCCAATAGAATCAGAGAGGTGATAAGCTGGTTAAGTGCGGTGGTCAGCACCCATCCGGTTGCCGCCAGGTTATTAATTATAAAAAACATATCCACACGCCGGGTGTCCTGGTTGGCGGGGTACTTTTCCCGGTGGGTAAAGGCCATTATAATATGGTAAAGGCAAAAAATTGCCAATGCTGTGTACAGAACTCCCCATATAATAAGGGTAATCTCTTTTGGCGGAATTAACAATGAATGATAAGGAATGCTAATATCTCTGGCGGTACCAATGTTGAGCACCTGAAGGTGAATAGTATAGAACAAACCAGCAGGAATTAGGAAACTTATCGCGTTTAGTACGCTAAGGGACTTTATCTGTCTCATGGCCTAAATTATCGTGATAGCAATAAAAAAACTATGCCGTAAGCTGATTGGCATATTTCTTTCAGCTATTCCATGTACCCAGGTGAAAAATTAAATTAATTATATATGAAGCAATTGTTGCTGGTTGCAATGATTCATTTACTGATACTCCATCAATACCAGAAAGATAAAAAAGAACCATTGGCCACAAAACGTGGAACACTGACCAAATCGACTACGCCTGGCAGCTATCATTCAAGCTGGCTGAAAGGCAGACAAATTCAACAAACCGATAGTGTAATTTATTCCACGTATCAACACTTTCCATACCGGCCTATTGGCTATCCTCTAATTTATATCCGCCAATCCCTTCGTTAATATATCCTGAAATGCCGGGGCAGTTGTTTTTTGTTGTTGGCGTATTTATTGAAGTACAGCATTCGTAAATCAATAAAACATCAGGTTATGAAGAAATTAATGTTCACTTACAGCATTAGGTTCCTTGCATTTTGCATACTTATTATGAATGTTCTTGCAGGTCAGGCCCAGGACAAGGTTGAAATCGATACTCAACAAGCAGTGTCGTGGTTTGAACGTAACTGGATATGGGTAGTTGCTGGCGTGGTACTGATCATCATACTGGCTGCCCTTGGTCGTAGTCGTAATCGGACCACAGTGACGGGAGGCAAAAGAAAAACTACTACCGTCGTGGAAGATGCGGCAGGGAATATCAGGGGAGTTACGACAACAGAAGAAAATCTGTAAAAAAATTACAAGCCCACTTTACTATGGCATCCAAAAAACCAATACCAGCCCAGCGCGAAGGTGTAAGTGCGGATATTATCGAAACCAGGATAGCACCCGATCTGCAGGAAGCAAAGCTTCTCTTTTTAAAAACCCGGGAGCGACTATATGATATCAACCGTTGGGGTGATATCAGCGATGGTCTTTCAGCCGAATTCAATCTAACCGACGATAACGGTTTGCAGAGGAATGATTTTCCAAGCCCCGGTGACTATATCCGGATCAATATACCAGGACCGGGGTCGGTAGCCGGTGATGGTTATGACTGGGTAAAGATCGAACAGGTCGAAGACAAAAGGATGCCCGACGCCGATGAGGAGTGGAGCGCGATGAAAGTAAGACCCGCAGAAGATCCCGTGAAGAAAGAAGGAACCGCGCATTTTTTTGAGGATTGTGCCACCAGTACATTTATCGTAAAAAGAAAAGACACGATTGTAAGCGCTGAGGTTCACGGTCGGAACGAAAAACCTAATACTTCAGCAAAAAAAATTGTGGATAAGGTTCGTAATGCTTTAGTTGGCACCGCAGCCGCAACAGGGGTTTCGAAAATTCAATGGCAAAAATTAGTTAAAGGCCTGTTGAACAAAAATGATCCCGAATAGAAAAACCGGATTTTAATTCATGTAAATACACGTATAATTCACGAACTTGGGCGCCGACCCGGGGGACTGAATAATAGTGCGGCCGTATAAACATATGAATGGTTCAGGATGGCCAACTGGCATAGCATTTCTACCGACGATACACTAAAGCAATTAGGCAGCAATGCCGCTGGCCTGGACAAGGCCGCTGTGCACAAAAAACTCGCTGAGTTTGGCAAAAATGTCCTCATTGGAAAGAAAAAGATCAATCCACTTCTCATTTTCATTCGCCAGTTTTTAAATGTAATGATCCTGGTACTCGTGGTTGCCGCGGTCATTTCATTTTTTATCGGGGAAGGATCCGATACAATTGTCATCATCGTCATCATTGTTCTCAACGCCATTATTGGATTTATCCAGGAGTATCGTGCCGAGAAGGCGATGGATGCTTTGCAAAAAATGTCAACGCCAACGGCAAGGGTTTTAAGAGACGGCAACGCTGTAGAAATTCCAATAGAAGAAATTGTTCCGGGCGACATCGTTTTGCTTGAAGCCGGCAATACTGTTCCGGCCGATATGAGGTTGCTCGAGGTGGTTTCATTAAAAGCTAACGAGGCAAGTCTAACCGGGGAGTCCAATCCCATCGATAAAACCAATCACGAGCTTCCAGGTGAGGATATCGATTTAGGTGACAGGACAAATATGGTATTCCGCGGTACGCAGATTACAAATGGACATGGAACCGGCATTGTTGTCGCCACCGGTATGAAAACCGAGCTTGGTAATATAGCTGGAATGCTCGAGGGTGCGGAAAGCACCACGCCACTACAACAGCGCCTGTTTGGATTTAGCCGCAGGCTAACCGTGATCATAATTGGTTTATGTATCGCTTTTTTCCTGGTCGGTTACCTGCGAGGCGAGGAATTTAACCAGTTGCTGTTAACTGCCATCTCACTGGCAGTTGCGGCTATACCGGAAGCGCTACCCGCTGTTGTGACTATTTCGCTTGCCCTCGGTGCGCGCAGGTTGGTGCGGCAGAATGTGCTCATCCGAAAATTATATGCCGTGGAAACACTCGGTTCCGTGACCTATATCTGTACTGATAAAACCGGCACGCTCACTCGTAATGAAATGGTCGTACAGGATGTATGGACAGCGGATGAAACGCGAAAGACTGAATTGCTACAGGCCATGAGTCTGAATCATGATCTCAAGGAAAAAGATGGTGTTTGGATTGGTGATCCAACCGAACTGGCTATGGTTGATTATGCAAAGGACCAGGAGAAACTCAAACTGGTAGGAGATATTCCTTTTGATTCGGACCGAAAGGCTATGACTACCATTCATGAAAAGGAAGGGAAATACTGGGTGATCACGAAAGGAGCAGCAGAATCGATAGCGGAAATTGTGAAAGATGCAGGGCTGAGAAAAAAAATAAAAGCAGAAGAAGAAGTCATGGCCAGGGAAGGTATGCGGGTGATCGGGTTCGGTGGAAAATGGATCGACAAATTACCTGGTAATTTAGAACCGTCGGCAATTGAAAAGGATTTGGAGTTTATCGGCCTGGCAGGACTTATTGATCCGCCGCGTGAAGAAGCAAAACAAGCCATCCAGGAGTGTAAGGACGCAGGAGTAGTGCCCGTGATGATCACCGGCGATCACCCCCTGACCGCTGCGTCGATTGCCCGGCAACTCGGTATTATCGAAAAAGAAGAACACCTCGTTGTAACGGGGAAGGAGTTGCAACAATTAAAGGAAGAGAAACTCGAGGCTGAGGTTGAAAAGATCAGGGTGTATGCACGGGTGTCACCGGAGCAAAAGCTGAAGATAGTTGAAGCTTTACAGGATAAAGATCAGTTTGTGTCGATGACGGGTGATGGCGTGAACGATGCACCGGCCTTAAAAAAAGCCAATATCGGGATTGCGATGGGCATCACCGGCACTGACGTTACAAAAGAAGCGGCGCATATGATCCTGCTTGACGACAATTTTGCTACGATCGTTAAAGCAGTAAAAACGGGTCGTCGGATCTATGACAATATTCGCAAGTTCATCAAGTATATCCTGACAGGCAACACTGCTGAAATATGGGCAATATTCCTGGCGCCATTGTTAGGTTTGCCCATTCCTTTGTTGCCGGTTCATATACTCTGGGTCAACCTCGTAACCGATGGTCTCCCTGCGCTGGCACTTGCTGCTGAGCCCGCGGAGAAGGATATTATGAAACAACCCCCGCGTCAACCCGGGGAAAGCATTTTCGCGCATGGGCTTGGGATTCATATTCTCTGGGTCGGCATATTTATCGGGCTGCTCACTATCGCGACGCAATGGGTAGCGATTGAAAGCGGCGATGCACACTGGCAAACTATCGTGTTTACGGTGCTATGTTTTAGCCAACTCTGGCATGTCATGGCGATACGCAGTGAAAAACGTTCGCTTTTCAAATTGGGATTTACGAGCAACAGGCCATTGCTATGGGCTGTACTCGGAACGGTGCTGCTTCAGCTTGCCGTCATTTATATTCCCTATCTCAATACATTTTTCCATACAGAGCCACTGACTATTGGTGAACTCGCAATCGCGATCGGGGTTTCTTCCATCGTGTTTATCGTGGTAGAGATCGAGAAAACCGTGAAGAGGCAGTCTGTAATCGTTAGTCATTAGTCGGAGTCGGTTGAGGGCGTGCAACGTTATGGAGTGGGCGGGTGTCATAGCGGCATGAAGCAATTTATTCTACTGGTCAGCCTCGTTGTTATGTTCCTAAGCCAGGGTTGCGAAAAGAGCGATAACAATAAAGCGCCATTTTCAGATAGCCTTGTAGGTTCCTGGGAGCTGCGACATACATCAGCAGCAATGAATCCACAGGTTGGCACACCGCCTCCGGGTAATGGCCATATTCTAAAATTTACAAGTACAGGATATGAAAGATATGAGGCCCATCAGCTGGTGAAAGCGGGGCAGTATGAGGTTATTCCGGATCCCACCGTTGAATCAAGCGTTTGTTTATTGTTTCCAGTCGGCCAGTTTACCAACCGGATCGAGTATGATAATAATAGCGCCGCGGAAAAGCAGTTCATCCACTTATTTGGTAACAAACTGGTGATTGTTTCGGGTTGTTATGCCCTGGATGGCGGCTACCGGCTGGAGTATGAAAAGATTTCTGAGGGTGACTAGCATTTACAACTAACGTGCCTGCGAATCTAAGTTCCTCTCTGCGTCAGACGGGGACGTCAGACGCAGGGAGGATAAACCCCATAGGGGTGGCGTTATGTCGAAATATCCTAACGGTTCTTCACCTCATTGATAGCTTTTAGCAGGGAATGTTCATTATTGCTGTCTCCCAGCAATTGCCAGATCATCACTCCGCCTGCTTTGCGGTCTACAGCCAGCGAAACCTTCTGCTGAATCGTTGGAATACCGTTATAATAAATCTTACCTCCCGTGGCCAGCGTAATCGAATCTGATAAATGTGCACCAGTATATGTGCTGATAATATTTTTATAGGTCATGCTAGATGGCGCGCCATTGCCAAAGCCATAGCCGTAAAACGGCAGGCCAATAAAAATTTTTTCTGCCGCGATTTTCCGCGTTTGATTAAAATAATTGAAATCATCCTGCGCCATCGAAAAGGGTGAATGCTGACCGGGGCGCGACAGATTCCAGGGACCGGTTTTATCGTACGACATCACGTTGATAAAATCATACCTGGCCAGTGTTGTATCATGGATCTGGTTGGCATTCCAACTCGCGAGGGCTGCGGTAAGGGTTTTGTTTTTGGGTTTTAGTGCTATCGCCAAATCATAAACGAAGTCGGCGTAGTGCTGGTTGATCAGCGCATTTTCAAGGTCCACATCGATCCCATCGAATCCATAAGTTTCCGCCACTGAAATAAGGCCTGAAATAAATGCAGGGCGATTAGCCTCCTCCATCAACTGCTCCAGGTAGGCGGGTGCACTTCCTCCGCCAAACGAAAGAAAAACTTTTACCTGCTTATCATGTGCTTTCCTGATCACTTCATGATAGGCCGTATTGGGTTCAAATTTTCCAGTCGAGTCGGGGTTAATAAAAGCCAGGTTGAGATCGGTGATCCCTGACAGGTCAATGCTATTGATACCAGTCACCCAGTCCCAGGGACTATGCAGATAACCCAGTACCCGCAACTTTGATCCATCCGTGGGTGGGGTTACGATCGCTTTATTATTACAATGGGAGAAAACAATAAGGAGACTAACTAAACAAAGGGTATTAATTTGTTTCATATGATGATTCCGGGGAAGAGTGGTTACAGTTTTTATATTTTTACAAGATAAGTAAAAAGCGGTCATGAAAACGTACCAGGATAATGCAGAAAAAGAATTGCGGGCGTGGCAACGAAAAATGCAGCAAAAGCCTTCATTTTTCAATAAGCTCTCAAAGCGTACGCAGGATAAGATCAATTCATGGATACCCGAGAAAGTCCACAATGCCATTGCCACGACGATCAAGCAAATGATCCGGGGCGTATTGTTTGGTGCAAAACATACTACCGCTGATCCTTTAAAAAATGTAAGCCTGGAAGTGCGCGAGGCAAGGGTGGAGGAGAAGATAAAATTTTATCGCAACACAGCTGCCGTGGAGGGAGGTATCACCGGGGCGGGGGGAATATTCCTTGGACTTGCTGATTTCCCATTGTTGATTGCTATTAAGATAAAACTGCTATATGAGATCGCAGCCGTATATGGATTTGATACGGATGATTATAAAGAAAGACTTTACCTCCTGCATATTTTCGAGCTCGCTTTTTCAAGTCAGCAGCATCGAAAAGCAGTGTACCTGGAGATGGAAGACTGGGAGGTAAAAAGCAGGGCGCTCCCGGATGATATTCACCAGTTTGACTGGAGAAAATTTCAACAGGAGTATCGTGATTATATTGACCTGGCAAAAATGGCGCAACTCGTACCGGTGATTGGCGCACCCGTGGGTGTTTTGGTCAATTACCGGCTTCTACGAAAACTCGGTACAACGGCCATGAACGCATACAGGATGAGAATATTCGATGGTCAGCGAAGGCTGGACTGAACTGGTCTCATATTTAAATTACAAGATAACGTGCTTATAGTTTATACACCGGGCACGCAGGCATGCGACGCAAGAGGAGATAAATAGTAAACACTAGTCTTCTTCCCTTCTTCCCGTCCTCCCGCCTCCCCGGCAAAAAATAAAAACTGATGATCCAAAAACAATTTGCTGAAAAAATAACCAAAATTTTAAAAGACGATCCATCCGTGCTGGGACTTGCGGCCGCGGGGTCCTGGATCACCAACGAGCTTGATGATTATTCTGATCTCGACCTCGTACTCGTCACGAAAGAAAAAGTGTCAGGAGATAAAAACCGGATGCTTTCCTATGCAGAGAAATTTGGAAAATTGCTGGCTGGTTTTACCGGCGAACATGTGGGCGAACCCCGGGTGCTGATCTGCCTGTATGATGAACCACTGCTACATGTTGATATTAAATTCCTCTTACCCGGCGAACTGGATCAGCGCATCGAGGACCCGGCTATTTTGCTGGATAAAGAAGGTGTTCTGCAGGAAACATTCCGAAGGTCAGCACCTAGCTATCCCTACCCGGACTATCAATGGATCGAAGACCGGTTTTGGATATGGATCCACTATGCCCTTGTCAAAATTGGCCGGGGTGAATTTTTTGAGGCACTCGATTTCCTGGCGTACCTGCGCATGACGGTGCTGGGCCCTTTGCTCCAGGTCAAGAACGGGCAGCTTCCCAAAGGAGTTCGCAAATTGGAAATGCAGATTGAACCCCATGACCTGGATCTGATCAGGCGAACAATTGCAGATTATCAAAAGCAATCACTCCTGGATGCTGTTGATAACTGTATTTCACTTTACCGGTATTTACGGCAGCATTTATATAAGGATATCACATTGAAAATCGATGCTGAACAAAGGGTAATTGACTATTTCCAGGAGGTAAAAGGATAGGATATCTTATTCTGGCATGTTTTTTTATCCACTATCCTTAAAACCTTGTTATGAGAGCAATCTGGACGGGATCCATCGGCTTTGGGCTGGTAAATATTCCCATAAAAATGTACAGCGCTGTAGAAACCAGTACCCTTGACCTGGATATGCTCGATAAGAAAGACCACGCGAACATCAAGTACAAAAGGGTCAATGAAAACACCGGTAAGGAAGTAGCCTGGGAAAATATTGTAAGGGGGTATCTTGTCAATGAGAAATACGTTGTGCTGGAAAAATCCGATTTTGAAAAAGCCAGCCCCGAAAAAACCAAACATATCGAGATCTCACAATTTGTAGACGAGAAGGAAATCGACAGCACTTATTTTGAAGTGCCCTATTTTCTCGAACCCGATAAAACAGGCACCCGGGCTTATGCTTTGCTGCGCGATGCACTTAAAAAAAGCGGGAAAGCAGGTGTGGGTCTGTTCGTGATGCATAACCGTGAGCATGTGGCGGTAATAAAAGCTAAGGATGACGTGATCATACTAAACCGGATCCGTTTTGCACAGGAACTACGTTCTCCCAAAGATTTGAAACTACCTGGTACGAAAAGCAAACCTGAAGAGCTAAAGATGGCGGTTGCCCTGATAGACCAGCTCAGCCAGAAATTTGACCCGAAGAAATATAAAGATGAATACTCCGACAAGCTGCTGAAGATCATCAATGCAAAAGCAAAAGGAAAGAAAGCGCCATTCAAACCGATGAAAGTCGTTCATTCATCTACCAAGGACCTGATGGAACAATTAAAGGCCAGCCTCTCATCGGGTAAACGTAAAGCATCATGAGCCTGGCTACCTACAATAAAAAAAGAAACTTCAAAAAAACTTCGGAACCGGCGGGCAGGAAGGGCGCTGGTAATAAATTCAGGTTTGTCGTTCAACGTCACCAGGCCACGCGCTTACATTATGATTTTCGACTCGAACTCGGTGGTGTGTTGAAAAGCTGGGCTGTGCCCAAGGGGCCTTCTTTGAATCCATCTCAGAAAAGACTCGCCGTAATGGTGGAAGATCACCCTGTAAGCTATATCGGTTTTAAGGGCACAATTCCAAAAGGAAACTATGGCGCTGGTAAAGTGGATATCTGGGACAATGGCAACTTTATCCCGGTGGATGAAAATCAAAACCCCATTACAGAAAAAAAGGCACTGCAGGCCATAAAGAAAGGCGAACTTAAGGTGGAACTGGAAGGGAAAAAATTGAAAGGGGGATTCGTGCTGGTTCGCCTGAAGGACGATGATAAGAACTGGTTGCTGATAAAGCACAAAGACGACCATTCCACCAATACTGTTTATGATGCGGAGGAACAGCTGGGAAAGAATGGCACACCAAAAACGATTGGATCCATCCGGTATGGGAAAGGAAAAAAGCTGAAAGGATTTGTCAAACCTATGCTAGCTACAATCACTAAAACTCCATTTAACGACCCCGACTGGATATACGAGATCAAATGGGATGGCTATCGGGCAATCGCGGAAACCGGTGGCGATGAAATAAAATTTTATTCCCGCAATGGGCTTGATTTCAGCGAACGCTTTCCCGGAATTGTCCAGGCACTTAAAAAAATTAAACACCAGGCCATCCTGGATGGAGAGGTTGTGTTGTTGAATGAAAAAGACCTCCCGGATTTTCAAAAGCTGCAGCATTACGAAACCAATTTGAACTACCCATTGGTGTACTATGTATTTGATCTCCTGGAATTAAATGGTAAAAATATTGAACACCTGCCGCTGATCGAAAGGAAAAAGCTTGCGAAGCAACTATTGAAGAAGAACCCCGTGATCAGGTATTGCGATCACGTGGAAGAGAATGGGATCGGCTTTTTAGATACTGCAAAAGATCGTGGCCTGGAAGGTATTATCGCAAAACGAAAAGACAGTGAATATGCACGCGGCACAAGGAGTCGTGAATGGCTGAAGATGAAAAATGTCCAGAGTACCGAAGTAGTGATCGCGGGTTATACGGAACCAAAAGGAGGGAGGTCTCATTTTGGTTCACTGGTACTGGCCAATAAAAAAACGGGTGGCAATGGCAAAGCCGCAAAGGGTACGGAGTGGGAATATCG
>JAEZRB010000229.1 GCA_023412975.1 Bacteroidota bacterium
GTCGTACCTGAGCAGGCTCTCAAATTTGCATTTTAACCCTTACTTTTGCCCCACTTAATAACTAGCTATGAGCATTCTTGTCAATAAAAACTCCAAAATACTGGTCCAGGGCTTTACCGGAACTGAAGGAAGCTTCCATGCTTCCCAGATGATCGAATACGGTACTAACCTGGTAGGTGGTGTAACCCCCGGCAAAGGCGGTAACACGCATCTCGACAGGCCGGTATTCAATACTGTAGCGGATTGTGTGAAAAATACCGGCGCGGATACCAGTATCATTTTTGTTCCACCTGCATTTGCAGCCGATGCCATTATGGAAGCTGCTGAGGCGGGTGTACAACTCGTGGTATGTATTACAGAAGGTATACCCGTGCAGGATATGGTAAAGGTTAAAAACTATTTATTGGGCAAATCAACCCGACTGATCGGGCCCAACTGTCCCGGTATCATCACCGCCGATGAATGTAAAGTGGGTATTATGCCCGGGTTTGTATTCAAAAAAGGAAGGATCGGTATCGTTTCAAAATCAGGAACATTAACCTACGAGGCCGCCGACCAGGTTGCCAAAGCCGGATTGGGTATTTCAACCGCGATCGGTATTGGTGGAGATCCAATTATTGGAACACCGACACGGGATGCGGTGGAATTGTTCATGAATGATCCCGAGACCGATGCCATCGTCATGATCGGTGAGATCGGTGGCGGCATGGAAGCCGAAGCTGCTCATTGGGTAAAAGCAAATGGTAATAAAAAACCCGTAGTTGGTTTTATCGCTGGTCAGACTGCACCTCCCGGACGCCGCATGGGTCATGCCGGCGCTATCGTAGGCGGAGCAGATGATACTGCTGCAGCTAAAATGAAGATCATGTCAGAATGCGGCATACATGTTGTAAACAGCCCGGCTGATATTGGCAAAAAGATGGCTGAGGTTCTCGCCGGTCACTAAGAACAAAAAGAAAATATAAACATAAAAAAGAAATGGCTCCCGTGGGAGCCATTTCAATATCCAGTATTCCACCTTCGCTAAAGCTTCAGTGGGCAGGCCAGGCATCTACTAGCCAGCATCCAGTATCCAGCATCCAGTATCCAGCATCTAGTATCTCCTCCCTTCAATAAACCTCTCCAACTCTACCCTGCTGCTATTGAAGCTAAACACATCATACAGGCGGTAATAATTTCTTTTATCTACCGTATTTGCATATGCCTGTTTAGCCAAATCCAATTTATTGCTTTCAAAACTGAACAACAGCAGCATTTGTTCTACCTGTGCGGTTGTCAGGTTGTTTGTTTTTACGATCTGGGTTGCGGATTTCAGCTTATTACTTTCCAGCCATTCTTTCTCAATCGCATTCAGAACAGATTTGAATTCCCGATCATTCATAGCCCTTACATAAGCCTCGTTATGATCGTAGTCACCCCAGTGACCGTCACGGTCAAAATCAAATCCCCGCCCGTTACGATGATCATCCCGGTTTCCATTCATGCGGGTCTCCTGCATCGCTACACGGCCATTTCTTTCCACCGTCAGCGCCAGGTGGGTATTGTTCTTAATTTGAATAGTCGAATTGTATACGAGTTCAAAGCCCTTACCCAGGATGTTGAAAATGCCATTCCTTTTTTGTTTATACACTTTGATATTGTGTCGGCCGTTTTCGATTCCGCGTATCATGATTGAATTATCACTGGACTCAAAGCGTTTGCCATCCAGTACAACCTTGATATCGGTACGATCCGCCGATTTGATGCTCAGAATGCTCTGAGGCCTGGCAGCCGCAAAAACGGCTACGCTCATGAACAATGAAGCGAAGAGTGTAAAGATTGTTTTCATACTGTTTGTTTTAAAGGTTGATTCAAGATTGAATTCAATAATGTAGATAGCCGGAACTGACTCCCGTTTAAAAAGGTTTTGGGAACGAAAAGTTAAAAGGCGAAATCTATTTCCAAACCCGATCTATCGGGTCTTAATCCTTGCTGTCCGGAATAAAATTTAAAAGTGTTATAGAAGCCAGGACTAGCACGACTTTATGGATTTTCCTCTTATTGAGTCTTTACCTTATTTCCGGGAATCTCCTAATGATGATGAGACGCTACGGGACAACGAGGTGTATAGCCGTTTTGTTTCAAGACCTGCTTTCCATAGCAGATTTTTTTTGGAACACATAGGAACAATAGGAACATAGTTAACATAGATGTTACTGTAGTGTCTTTCTATGTTTTCTATGTCGCTATGTCCCTACTGTGTTTCCCCTGGCTTCTGAACTGTAGGTAGTAAAGTATAGATGCTGATTTTTTGGAACAGGAAAAAGTATTTCGCCATGCTATCCATCCCCACAAGGCCAGAATTCCGCGGACAGCAATGATTCCTAATCCTAAATTCCCAATCCCAAATTCCCAACCCGATAGCTCCTATCGGGTCCCCAGTTATGTAATCCCTCCCTGCCTTGCATCTTATCCCTTGCACAGGATTGATTAACTTGTTACCGATTTAATACCTATATATGAAGTTGCTAAAGACCATTGTTATTTTCGCAGCCCTATTCAGTCTATTTACCATGAATGCCGATAGCCAGCCAGTTAAAACCTATGACGCCGCCTGGAAACGGGTAGAAGATTTTGTTAAAAAGAATCTTCCAAAGTCAGCCAGCGCAGAAGTGAAAAAAATATATGAGCTCGCAAAAAAAGAAAAGCAGGATGCGCAGGTCATTAAATCACTGGTGTACCTGAGTTTCCTGCAATCGGAAAACAGGGAAGATAACCAGTTGGCCTCGATTGCAGAATTTGAAAAAGAAATCGCTTCGAGTAAAGAGCCAGTGAGGTCTATTTTAAACAGCCTGTTGGCTGAAATGTACTGGAACTACTATCACCAAAACCGCTGGGAACTGTATAATCGTACGAAAACAACCAATTTTAAGAAAGATGATATTGCCACCTGGGGTGCAGATGATTTTCACCAAAAGGTCGGAGCCCTATATCTTTCATCGCTCCAACCTGAAAAGTTATTACAGGAGACCCGGCTCGAACCCTTTGATGCCATTATAGTAAAAGGGAATACCCGCCACCTGAGACCAACATTATTTGATCTCCTGGCACACCGGGCACTGAGTTATTTTGAGAATGATGAAAGAGATATTTCAAAACCCGCCTATGCGTTTGAGATCGACCAGGCGTCGGCGTTCGATCCGGCAGCAGATTTTATCCATCGAAAATTCTCAAACAGTGATTCATCCTCTCTACAATACCAGGCCCTATTGATCTATCAAAAACTTATTTCTTTTCATCTCAACGATCCGCGACCTGATGCCCTGATCGACGCCGATCTGAAAAGACTGAAATTTGTCCGGCTAAAATCTGTACATCCTGATAAGGATCAACTGTACTTTAATTCGATCAATCATGTGGCTCATCAATACAATGAACTACCCGCCGCGGCACAAGCCTGGTACCTGTTGGCAGAATATTATAACAGGCAGGCAGACGAATACAAACCTTATGAAGATACTACCCATCGATACACAAGATTGAAGGCAAAAGAGATCTGTGAGAAAATCCTTCAGCAAAAAGATTCTTCAGAAGGCAGGATCAATTGCTATAACCTGCTTCAGCGAATAGAAAATGAGACCCTGCAATTCAATCTTGAAAAAGTAAATATACCCGGTCAGCCGTTCAGGGCACTGGTTGGATATCGCAATTTCAACAAGCTTTATCTGCGCATTATTAAACCGGATGAAAGCCTGAAAAAACAATTGGAAGACCAATACAATGAAAAATACTGGTCAGCAATCCTCGCAGCAACCCCCCTGCGTAGCTGGACACAGTCCCTGCCCGAAACAGGCGACCTGCAGCTACACACTGCTGAAATAAAAATTGATGCACTTTCCCCGGGTGAATACTTATTGATCGCGGGAACCAACGAGGATTTCAACAACCAAAATACAATCGTGGGAGCAAGGGTATTTTATGTCTCCAATATTAGTTACATCAACCAGGGTCAGGACTATTTTGTACTCAACCGCGACAATGGGCAGCCTCTTGCGAAGGCTTCGGTGCAGATCTGGGAAACGAAATACAACTATGATGTATCGAAGTTCCTAAAACAAAAAGCCAAACTCTATACCACAGATAAAAATGGATATTTTAAAAAGGAAAAACAGCTCAGCCCGGATCGCAGATCATATCAGCAAGCTAATTTCCTGTTGGACATAACCCACGGTGATGAGCGGCTTTTTATCAACGATGCGATCAGTGACTACTATTATTACCGGGAATCAGCAGACGAGCCTAAGGTCACCAGTTCTGTATTTCTGTTTACTGACCGAAGCCTTTACCGTCCGGGACAGGTTGTTTATTTTAAAGGAATCGTGCTAAACAGGGTTGCTGCTGAGAAAAAAGCCTGGGCCAATGACCAGTATGAAACAACGATCATCCTGCGCGATGCCAATTACCAGGACATCGATTCCATCCGTGTAAAAACAAATGAATTCGGATCCTTCTCAGGTAAATTTCAATTACCCCAGTCGGGTTTGAATGGTGACTTCAGCCTTTATGCCAGGAAAGACAACCTCAATGCGCATTTCAGGGTGGAAGAATACAAGCGGCCAAAATTTTATGTCGACTATGAACCACTGAAAGGTACCTATGAACTCAACGATACGATACATATTACCGGTTTTGCGAAAGCTTATGCCGGCAACAATATTGACGGCGCCCAGGTAAAATACCGGGTGGTACGCCAACCACGTTTTATCTATCCATGGAGATTCTGGAGAGGCTGGCTTCCACCTTCAGAACCGATGGAAATCACCCACGGTGAGATTACAACCGGTGCAGACGGAAAATTCGTCATAAAATTTGCTGCTATTCCCGATCTGAAACTGGATAAAAAGCTTGAGCCGGTTTTTGATTACACGGTATATGCCGACGTAACGGATATCAATGGAGAGACCAGGAGTGGGGAACAGCGGGTGTCGGTTGGTTATTCATCGCTGTTGCTTAAAGCTAATATCCCAACTACCCTCCCAGTTGATAGCTTAAAGAATTTTTCCATCCGTACCGAGAATATGAATGGTGAGTTTGAACCTTCGATGGTAAAACTTACCATCACAAAACTCAGGGAAGAAAAAAGACTGATCCGCGATCGTTATTGGGAAAGACCTGACCAGTTTACCATGACAAAGGAGGATTATATCAAACATTTTCCTTACGACGAATTTGATAATGAAACTGATCCTGCCACCTGGGCGAAAGCTGAAATGGTGATGGAGAAATCGGATTCAACAAAAGATAAAGCTCAATTCTCAATCGGCAATTGGCGTGGCACACCTGGCTACTACCAGATAGAAATCTCAACAAAAGACAAAAATGGAAAAGAGGTAAAGGATATTAAATACATCGAGCTCTACGACGAGAAATCAAAGCAACTAAACACAACCCGGTATCTCTGGGCAGATGGCTCAAAACCCATCGAGCCTGGTGAAAAAACTACGGTAAAGCTGGGTACTGCGGCTGACAAGCTTTTTGTGGTACAAACGCTGGATAAAAATTTACAAAACGTAAACCGGCCGCTGGAAGACGAAAAGAGTAGTGATCGCAGCTACAATTTTCTGAAGCTGGATAATGAAAAACGTGTTTTTGATTTTACAGCTATAGAAGCTGACCGGGGTGGCTATGGGGTGAACTGGGTATTTATCAAACACAACCGTGTGCACCAGCATAGTGAGATCATCAAAGTTCCCTGGACAAATAAAGAGTTAAATATTGAATATGCCACTTACCGTGATAAGACTCTACCCGGATCAGAGGAGAAATGGAAATTGAAGATTAGTGGTTATAAAAATGAAATGATCGCCGCGGAAATGCTGGCGGGGATGTATGACGCATCGCTCGACCAGTTTTACCCACACCAATGGTATAAACCAGGCATCTGGCCTGTATTTATCAATCGTCTTTTATGGAGCGGAAGACAGAATTTTGAAAAGCTCAACCTGACTATCAAACACCATCACTACCCGGATACAAAAGTTCTGAATAAGGAATATGACCACCTCATTTTTTCAAATTATGGGAATCGCATGGCGAGGGGTTACTCCAATGTAATAATGCAAAGCCGCGCCCCCGGAATTGAAATGGAAATGAAGGCAGCTGCACCCGCCCCTGCTAGGGAACAAGCTGATTCATCAGTTAGTTATTATGCAGACGAAGATGGTGCTGCGGATAAAATGGATGACTCAGTAAATCAACAAGCTCAACAAGGCTCCGAAGTGCAAATCCGTAAGAACTTCAATGAAACGGCATTCTTTTTCCCTGAATTAAGTACCGACAGCAGTGGCGCCATAGAGTTTTCATTCACCCTGCCCGATGCTTTAACAAAATGGAAGTTCCAGGCACTTGCACATACAAAAGAAGGCGCCCTGGGCTATAGTAGCAAAGAAATCATTACACAGAAACAACTGATGGTACAACCCAACCCGCCACGCTTCCTGCGTGAAGGTGATAAGATGGAATTCAGTACCAAGATTGTAAACCTGACCGATAAAGAATTGACGGGTCAAGTCGGGTTTCAACTACTGGACGCAACCACCAACCAACCCGTGGATGGCTGGTTCAATAACATGATGCCCGACCAGTACTTCACCGTTGCGGCAGGACAAAGTGAACTGGCAAAATTCCCGATCGCTGTTCCTTTTCAATTCAACAAGGCATTGGTATGGCGGGTTGTTGCAAAAGCAGAGTCATTCAGCGATGGCGAAGAAAACGCATTGCCCGTGCTGACCAATCGCATGCTGGTAACAGAAACACTTAACCTACCCATGAGGGGTACAGGTACAAAGGACTTTAGTTTCGATAAATTGAAAAATACAAAAAGCGAATCTCTACAGCATCATGCGTTAACTGTGGAATACACATCCAACCCGGCCTGGTTTGCCATACAGGCCCTTCCCTACCTGATGGAATATCCCTACGATTGCGCTGAGCAAACCTGGAACCGCTATTATGCCAATTCGATCGCAAGTTTCATAGCCAATAGCTCACCCCGCATCAAAAAAGTTTTCGAGCAATGGAAGACATCCGATACCGCAGCGCTATTAAGCAACCTGCAAAAGAATGAAGAGCTAAAGGCTGTTTTGCTGGAAGAAACGCCGTGGGTGTTGCAGGCAAAAAGCGAAGCAGAGCAAAAACGAAATATCGCCTTGCTGTTTGACATGGTTCGCATGAGTAGGGAACTGAACGGCTCTTACGAAAAGCTGAAACAAATGCAAAGCAGCAATGGCGGTTTTGTGTGGTTTAAAGGCGGCCCGGATGATCGTTATATGACACAATACATTGTTACCGGTATCGGGCATTTGAAAAACCTAAATGCTTTTGCGGATGGACAAAAACCAAAACTCGATGAAATACTGGCGCAGGCAATACCTTATCTCGATAGAAAAATACAAGAGGACTACGACAAGCTGATCAAAGACAAAACCGACCTGAAAAAATATACCCCCGGATATAGTGAAGTTCAGTATCTCTACATGCGTAGCTTCTTCCCGGAACTGGCTATTCCAGCTGCTTCTAAGAAAGCTTATGACTATTTCCGTCAAAGGTCACAGCTGACCTGGACCAAACAGAATAAATACATGCAAGGCATGCTGGTGCTGGCACTGGGACGTACCGGTGATTCCAAAACTCCAGCGGCAATCCTGAAGTCCTTAAAGGAAACGGCTATAACTCATAATGATTTAGGCATGTATTGGAAAGATGCACGCCGGGGATGGTTCTGGTATGAAGCACCGATCGAACGGCAGGCGTTGCTTATCGAGGCTTTCCAGGAAATTGGTAAAGACATAAATACTGCCGATGAATTGCGAACCTGGTTATTAAAGAACAAACAAACCAACCGCTGGGAATCGACCAAGGCAACAGCGGAAGCCTGCTATGCACTGTTGTTGCAGGGGACAAACTGGCTGCAAAACGAACCCGTTGTCGACATCAAACTTGGTGCGACCATGCTCAGTTCGGCAGATAACAAACAGGAAGCCGGAACCGGTTATTTCAAAACGACGATTGATGGAAAAGATGTAAAACCTGTGATGGGTAATATTTCGGTCACCGTAAGTTCGCCTGGGAATAATGGATCAACAACCCAACCATCCTGGGGAGGCGTCTATTGGCAGTATTTTGAAGATCTCGATAAAATTACCACAGCGGCAACCCCGCTCAGCCTGGACAAAAAATTATTCGTTGAGAAAAATACCGACCGTGGACCCGTGCTGACACCGGTCAATGAGGGTGATATTTTAAAAGTGGGTGACAAAATAAAAGTGCGGGTCGAACTACGCGTCGACCGCGACATGGAATACGTACATATGAAAGATATGCGGGCTTCTGCGCTGGAGCCGGTAAATGTACTGAGCAGTTACAAATGGCAGGGCGGACTTGGTTATTATGAAACAACCAAAGACGCCAGCACAAATTTCTTTTTCAATTATCTACGAAAGGGCACATACGTATTCGAATACCCGCTGTTTGTTACACATGCCGGTGATTTCAGCAACGGTATTACCAGTATTCAATGCATGTATGCACCCGAATTTAGTGCGCATAGTGAGGGAGTAAGGATAACAATTGAATAATTCTAAATTAAAAAATTGCCTGTAGAACACTTAAAGGAATATGGAAACAAGGTATCTGATCATTGGACAGGGCATTAGTGGCAGTTTTCTTTCTTATCATCTAAAAAAAGAAAAACAGGATTTTCTTGTCATTGACAATAATGATCCCAACGCACCATCGAAACTGGCGGCAGGTATTATCAATCCTGTTACCGGCCGAAGGCTGGTGACGGTTTGGATGGTGGACGAAGTGTTACCATTTGCCTGGAAAGCCTACCAGGAAATCGGCCAGGAACTGGGTATAGAGGCGATTTCTCAAAAGAATATCATCGATTTTTTCCCCAACCCCTTTATGCGGGAAAACTTCCTTCAAAAAATTGAGACGGGTGACCCATTTGTTCATACCTACCCCGAGCAAAATCATTTCAATCACTTCTTCAATTATGAATTTGGCTGTGGCGAGATCAGGCCGGCATATACCGCTCATCTTGAAACATTAATACCTGCCTGGAGAAAGCAACTTAAAGCAGATGGAAAATTGCTGGAAGGAGTATTTGATATCACACAATTAAAGGTGGAATCGCAGCATATAACATATAAAAATATCACGGCTGAAAAGGTCTTCTTTTGCGACGGGCCTTATGGTTTCGATAATCCTTATTTCAGACAACTTCCATTTGCTCCTAACAAAGGAGAAGCCCTGGTGGCGCATATACCCGGCCTGCCCACCCAGCATATTTATAAAAAGGGATTGATGATGGTACCGATGATCCAGGATGGCCTGTTTTGGATCGGCGCCAGTTATATCTGGGACTTCGATGATCCGGGCCCGACTGAATCCTTTCGCATCAATACCGAACAAGCATTGAGGCAATGGTTAAAAATTCCATTTACCATCACGGAACACCGGTCAGGGTTGCGACCTGCCACCCTGGAGCGACGCCCTTTTGTGGGTTTACATCCGCAATATTCTTCGGTAGGAATATTAAATGGCATGGGAACAAAAGGATGTTCGCTGGCGCCATTTTTTGCAAAGCAACTAACCGACCACCTGCTCTATGAAGAGCCGATAGCCAAGGATGCAGATGTCAAAAGATTCACGAAGATTCTCTCCCGTTCCTGACTCGGGGATGCTGGCTAGGCAGGCAAAACAGCCATGCGTTTTTTCTTGTTGTAAGCTTTAATGAAGCGGCGGCAGCGATAGATAAGGTACAGGGTTAACATGTTTCGGGTTTAAGAAGTTTAGTTTTCGTTATAGGGTCCTGGTTCAATACATGCCTCAGGGCATCATACAGATCGGGCATATTCTGACGCAGACCTTTGGGATTTTCAAAAAAGGCCTCCACACTCACCGCCCAGAATTCATGCATATTACTAAAAGCATAACTGCGCAGGTAGCTTCGTCTTTTCGCGATCACTTCGGCGAGTATAGGCCCGGTGGTGGTTGAAAATTTCTCGTAATTCAATCGGAAGTTCGCGTCCATACCATACTGCGCGAAAAAGTTATTATAGAGAAGGGCATGCGCCATCTCGTGAACGGCTACATTGATATTATCATCCTGGTAGGCATAACCATAAAGGAAATGCTTCCACGACAGGTAGATGCCGTCAGGCGCCACATGGCCAATAAACAACTCGTTGTCATCCTCCATATGATAGGCATCTGCCAGTATATAGATATCCTTGAAATAGGAAAGCTGGTAATTTTTTAATCCAAATGTGACCTGCACAGCGGATGAACTAACAAGAATTGCTGTCTCTTCGTTCTTTTCCAAACCGATAAAATGAAATCTCTTCTGCTTGCGAAACTGATGCGCACGTTTAACAAATTTCCATTTGGAAGCTACGGGGAGATCATTAAAATAATTGAAAACACTACCTATTACATAGGAGTACCGGTTGAAAATAGCGGCATCCATCTCCACCTCCTCTGATTGCGCAGCAGAGGCTGATTTACCCGTGCGGGTAAATAAACTATTTAGTCTATGGAGGAAAGATTGCATAGTGCACGGTTCGGTGATTAAATATACTCAACGAATGTTCAAGATGCAAACGCTTACTGGTTAAATTCCGTTAGTAAAACTACGTACAATATTTGAATAGTTTAACAATCAAACAAATAGGCCTGTGATCTTAAACTGTCTATTTTCAAAAAATAAAACCTGGCTATGTTATTTCTACCATCGCAAGTTTTCCTGCCTGCATCGTCCCGGTATACTTTAGAGAAAATTATGCGCATAATAGCTGCCTGGCCCTGAGAATTTTCCCGTCGGAGGCCAAATTGGCTGGTAGTAACCGCCTTGTTATCTTTGCGCCTCAGAAAATTGAACGATACGTTATGTACAGAACCCATACCTGTGGAGAGCTCAGGATCAACGATAAACAGAAAGAAGTAACCCTGGCCGGCTGGGTGCAGACCGTCAGGAAATTTGGCGCGATCACTTTTATCGATCTGCGTGACCGCTATGGCATTACACAGTTACTTTTTGGCGAGCAGTTGAATAAAGACCTGGATGATAACCCGCCGGGCCGCGAATTTGTATTGCAGGTTACCGGTGTGGTACATGAAAGGAGCAACAAGAATCCAAATATTCCAACCGGGGAGATTGAAATTATTGTCTCATCCTTTAAGATATTGAATAAGTCGGCAGTACCTCCTTTTACCATCGAAGATAAAACAGATGGTGGTGATGACCTCCGCATGAAATATCGGTATCTCGACCTGAGAAGAAATACCGTCAAGAAAAACCTTGAATTGCGATACGCTGTCAATAGGGCTACGAGGGACTATTTGCACACCCAGGGTTTTATGGATATCGAAACCCCTTTCCTTATCAAATCGACACCTGAAGGCGCACGCGATTTTGTGGTGCCTTCCCGCATGAACGCGGGACAATTTTATGCCCTGCCACAATCCCCGCAAACGTTCAAGCAATTGCTGATGATCAGCGGTTACGATCGATACTACCAAATTGTAAAATGTTTTAGGGATGAAGACCTGCGTGCTGATCGACAACCCGAGTTTACACAGATCGATTGTGAAATGGCATTTGTGGAACAGGAAGACATTTTGCAGATGTTTGAAGGTCTCGTAAAATATATCTTCAAAGAGGTAAAAGGGATTGATTACAGTGAAACCGTGCAAAGGATGAGCTGGGACGATGCGATGTGGCGGTTTGGTAATGACAAACCCGATATCCGCTTCGGCATGGAATTACTCAACCTAAAAAAACCGTCTACCGTTTACCAGGGAAAAGCTGACCAACGAAACCTGATCGCTGATGCGGGATTCAAAGTTTTTGATGAGGCCGAAACGGTTATTGCGGTAGCGGTACCGGGTTGCAGTGAATATAGCCGAAAACAAACCGATGAACTAACCGACTGGGTAAAGCGTCCACAGATTGGTATGAAGGGACTCGCTTTTATAAAATGCAATACCGATGGCAGTTATAAAAGCAGCATGGATAAATTTTTCAACGAAGAAAAATTAAAGGTCATTGCTGATTCAGCCGCTGCTAAACCCGGCGACCTGGTTTTAATTCTTGCGGGCACCGAGGAAAGAACGAGAAAAGCCATGAGTGAACTCCGGCTCGAAATGGGACGTAGGCTTGGACTTAGAAAAGAAGATGAATTCAAACTTCTTTGGGTGCTGGATTTTCCTCTCTTTGAATACGATGAAGAAGGCAATCGCTGGGTCGCCCGTCACCATCCGTTTACATCGCCGAAACCGGAGCAGATCCAAACGATGATCAATAACGATCCACAAATAAAAAATGCCGCTGAATACCTTTCACACCCGTATGCAAATATCAAAGCAAATGCCTATGACATGGTTTTAAATGGCAATGAGATCGGCGGAGGATCGATACGGATCTTCCAGAAGGAATTGCAGGAAAAAATGTTTGCCGCCCTGGGTATGGATAAAGAGGAACAGCAACATAAGTTCGGCTTCCTGTTGGGCGCCTTCGAATATGGTGCGCCGCCACATGGTGGTATCGCATTTGGATTCGATCGTCTTTGTGCCATTTTAGGAGGCAGTGAAAGTATTCGTGATTTTATTGCATTCCCCAAAAACAATAGTGGTCGGGACGTGATGCTCGATGCACCGGCCACCATTGATGAAAAACAACTGGAAGAACTACAAATAAAACTAGACCTGGAATCCTGATGCCGGCACGCTGGAAATTATTTAGAGCCATCTGTATCATCCAGATGATCGGGGCAGCATTCAACGAACTGGATGTGCTGTTTAGTTTTTTCAAATACGCCAGGTGGGGTGGTTTGATAAGCCTGGTCGTTTTCCTGGCAATCCTGCTTCTGACAATCCTCGGCATAAACCTGCTCAACAATAATTACCCCGATGAGCCAATAGAAGGCAAACAGAAAAAGTATTTTAACCGGCTGTTCCTGGTCAACTTCCTGTTTATTGCCTTCCTGTTTGGATTTGTGTTTGCTGAATTCCGCTCACTGTCACAACTCGCCAGCCTGAGCAGTAAACAGGTATTTGAACTTCCCTTCAGCATTTTCCTGATGCTGATCACCTATACCGTGATGCTTTTGCTTCAACTTGCGATCCTTTATGGGTTGTATAAGCTTAGGCTGGAGTTACATGACAATTTCCTTAAACGGAAATTTGAATTTGAGAATACTTAATTCAGGTGACGTTGTCGCAGGTTTTTTTCGTGTTGCCATCTGTAAAAAATAAATATGCCGCCCAGGATCAGCGCAATGGCCATGATCCGGAAAACATATTTTCTCCTGACCGAATCCTTGTCTTGTCCATCAGATATCTTTTCGGTTGCAGCGTCGATATAATAATTCAACATCGGGAACTCACTGTTTACCGCTTTCACGCTTGCAAATCGCTTCAGGGCTTTTGTATAATATCCCGAATAAAAATAGGACAGCCCCGTATTAAATGCTATTGACGACTGGCTCATTCGTGTATCAACATTTACCGAGTCCAGGAATTGCTTGATAATAGAAACAGGTATGGCAAAATTGAAACCCGGCGCCAGTCCCCCCGTTTTTTGCTCCAGGCTTCCAAAGGTTGCCAGGCCAATTACTTCACCCTTCGCATTACAGACCGGGCTGCCGCTACTACCGTGAGTAATAACCGCATCCATCTGTATCACCGGCCAGCCGCCAAGCGATTTCTTAACAGCACTAACCACACCGATCGTAAGGGTAGGTTCAATATTGGTTTCCCGCGCGAGGTATGCGTTGGACGTCACAGGATCGGGATAACCATAAACC
>JAEZRB010000286.1 GCA_023412975.1 Bacteroidota bacterium
AACCAAGCCATGCCCGAAAATACGTGTTACCTATCATTCAGCGCATGACATGATCATAAATTAACCTGGATACTTCTGCCATGGCGGTGATCACTTTTTTTTCATCGGCTGGATCAAAACGCGATAGCAGGACCAACACATATTTTCTTCCGTCGGGTAGAAATACAATACCCGAATCATGTTGCACCCCGGTGATAGAACCGGTTTTGTGTGCCACCTTCACATCGGCTGGTAACTGGGCTGGAATTATTTCATTGAACTGCTGATCAAGCAGGATCCGGATCATAGCTTGCGAAGCCTCCGCGCTAACCAGTTTTTCCTCAGCCATTTGTTCGAATAATAACGCAAGATCATAGGCTGTCGTGGTGTTGTTGAGTCCTTTTTGAAAAGCTTTATTATCCTCCACCCCTCTTAATACTTTCATATCATTAGCTCCCATGGCTTTGAGGCTTTCCATGATATTGTCAGGCCCTGCCAGGCCGATCAGCAGGTTGGTGGCAAGGTTGCTGCTGCGAATGATCATTTCATAAGCCAGTTTTGCAATCGTTTCCTTCTCCCCCAGCCTTGTGTACAATTCCAATTCACTGTCATCATTGGGATCGAGTGAGAAATCCGAACTATCGACTATACTCTTAAAGGAATTCCGGATGCTGATGGAATCCTCCATCGAAAATTTTCCCGATGCGGCCTGTTTAAAAAGTTCGGCCAGCACCGGTGTCTTCATGGTGCTGGCAGCATGGAAGCTCTGCTTTGCGTTGATAAAAATGGAATCGCCAGACTGAAGATCTTTAAAGGCGATACCAAAATGCGCATTGGGTATGGCAAGCCGGGATTCGATTTCTTTTTTTAGCTCTTCCATGTCCTTGTCCTTTTGTGAACAGCCCCATATAAAGAGTGCCGCTAAAACTGTCACGAAAATTCTTTTTTGATACATATATGCAGGCTGATATTTTTCGCAATTAAATGTAATCAAATAGGCGCTTTGTCCGGTTGAAAATATCAACAAAATTCAAAGGCCATTATCAGATGTTCATTAGTATTAACTTTGAATCAGTATGGTTACCAACAACAAACGAGATTTGCGTGCAAAGCTGCATGATGTTATCTATGAAACCAACACAACCGCCGGTAAAGCTTTTGATATAGCACTGCTGGTACTCATCGTTGCCAGTATTCTGGTAGTGATGCTTGACAGTATCGAGTATTACAACCATACGTATGGGCCATTACTAAAAGTTCTGGAGTGGGTATTCACCATCATATTCACTATAGAATACATTCTTCGACTGATCAGTATCCGTCGGCCTGTGCTTTATATGCTGAGTTTCCTGGGTATTGTTGATCTCCTGGCCATCATACCCAGTTATCTCAGTATCGCTTTCGCAGGCGCACAATCCCTGCTTGTTCTAAGAGCATTGCGTTTGTTGAGGATCTTCCGGATTTTCAAGCTGACACATTTCCTGTCGGAAATGAAGTTTTTGAAAGGAGCCATCGCCGCAAGCCTGAAAAAGATAACGATCTTTCTATTGGTTGTATTTACACTGGTTATCATCCTTGGATCGGTGATGTACCTGGTTGAGAAAGATCTAAACAACGATTTTAAAAGCATTCCTGATAGTATATACTGGGCCATTGTGACCATCACCACCGTAGGTTACGGGGATATGAGCCCGGTGACGGTGATAGGAAAATTCGTTGCGGGGGTGATCATGTTAACCGGTTATGGTATTATTGCCGTACCGACCGGTATCATAACTACCGAGATGACATTGGCCCTGCGCAGAAGACAGGAAAAACATGAAGCATGCCCAAATTGTGGGCGGGAAGATCATGACGCCGATGCCAAATTTTGTAAGAGTTGCGGTACCCGGCTATAAGTGGGAACAACTTAGGAAAACCATCTTTCGACAATAAACTTGCTAAATTTTCTTTTATGGGACAAGAAAAAAAGAAATCCTACATCGCCCGCAACCTTGAATGGATCACACTTTTGATCCTCATTATCGGCGGCTTACTTATTATCTGGCAGATATTCTTTTAAAATCATAAATACACACGCTTTTCGGCAGACGAATCCATCGCTCCGGTCTGAAACTTGTATTACAAATTAAAAAAAGCGGCTATGAATCATAAACAAAAACTGGAAGACCTGAATAAGGAAACCATTCATCAATTGGAGGAGTACCTTAAAAGTAAAGGCAAATTGAAGGAAGATGAACATCTAAGGGTGGTACGGGCACGGGAAGATTGGCAAACTGCCTGGAATAAGGTCATGGAAGCCCTGATCGTGCTTGAACGACTCGAAATTTAGTTGGCCATAATTCCAGAGATGGTATGGAAACCCTGCTCCAACAAATTATTGATTTTGCAACGCGTGCACATGGCAGCCAGCGGCGAAAGTTCGCGGATGAACCTTATATCAACCATCCTGTACGGGTAATGAAAATTTGTCGCCAACATACCCATGATATGTGTGTGCTGGCAGCAGCTCTCTTGCATGATGTGCTCGAAGATACTTCTACTTCCAAAGAACAGATACATGATATCCTGAAAACAGTCATGAACCATGAAGATGGCATCCGGACGCTTAAATTGGTAGTAGAGTTAACTGATGTATATACAAAAGATCAATACCCGGATCTTAATCGACGACAGCGTAAATCGAAGGAATTCGAAAGACTGGCAGGGGTCAGTGCGCAGGCTCAAAACATCAAGTACGCTGATATCATCGATAACAGCCAGGATATTAGCAATGCCGAAACGGGTTTTGCCCGAATCGTACTCCATGAATATAAGACCCTGGTGAGGGTGATGAACGCCGAGAATGACGAACTTCGAAAAAAAGCAGGTGAAACGGTTGACGTATATTTAAAGGCAGTTAAGCAAACCAGCCCCCAAAAGAAATAATATATACATGCAAGGAAAGCTCCCTCCTGTAAAATTTTCTATACTTTATTTTCTATTGCTATTGTTAACGTCTTCCTGCAGAAAGGATGAAGGCCCCAGGTTAATTGAGATGAAGCAGCTTGATGAATACCCTTCCGGTTCTGGACTTGCATGGTTTGGAAAGAAACTTTATGCCATGGGTGATGACGCAACCTGGCTCTTACAGATGGATTCGGCTTTCAACAAAACAGACTCCATCAGTCTGTTTTCATCGCAGGGTAGAATTCCCAAAGAAACAAAACCTGATATCGAGTCGGTCGCGGAAATCTATTTGAATAAAAAACGGTTGCTGTTATTAACCGGCTCAGGTTCCCTGGCGCCTTACCGAAATCTACTTTTGGTTTATGATCCCGCCAGTCGGGAAAAAAAGGAATACCGGCTTGATACATTTTATAACCGGCTTAATGCAGAAGGCCTGGGTGAATTAAATATTGAAGGATCCGCTGCGATCCCTGCGTTTATTGTATTAGCCAATCGTGGCAGCCGGGGTTTTCCGAGGAATTACCTGGTATTTACTTCCAACCGTTTTTGGGAAAAACAGGATATCGCTTCATTGAAAATTGTAAAAGCGGGCATACAGAACGATACAGCTTCTTTTACCGGTATTTCGGGCATGGATTACTCATATAAAACTGACCAGTTGCTGATCACGGCCTCAACCGAGAATACATTTAATAGTTACGATGATGGCTCGATCGGGAAAAGCTATTTGTGGATAGTCAATGATATTTCATCAAAAAGAAGATTGGATGCGATCAATCCGGACAGGATCATTGATCTCGAGGAAGTGGATGCGAGATTTAAAGGCCATAAAATTGAATCCGTTAGTATTATTTCAGAAGAAAAGGGACGGAAAGAACTGGTACTGGTTGCAGACAATGACAATGGTGATACTGTTTTGTTCAGATTGATAATATAAATATTATTTACTACCGGGATAAAATCTATTACTACCTCAAAGGCTAAATAAGCTATCGGCTAACTGGCACGTTTTATGAGCCCATACTTATAAAGAATTCCGATGACAACCAGATCTGAAGCGCAGACATTACAGGTATTTAGCACCGTATTTAGCCATAAAGGACATATTCCACCTGAGTACACCTGCGACGGGAAAAACATCAACCCGCCTATAGAAGTAAACAGGATACCGGAAGGCACCAAAAGCCTGGCACTTATTATGGAAGACCCGGATGCACCGCGTGGCGTTTTTGACCATTGGCTGGTGTGGAATATTTCACCCAACGAAGCAATAGCGGAACAAACAACCCCGGGCGTACCCGGGCTGAATGATTTTGGTAAAACTGAATATGGTGGCCCCTGCCCTCCTTCCGGTGTTCATCGATATTTTTTCAAAGTCTTTGCATTAGATACCAAACTTGATCTTGTGGCAGGCGCTGATAAAAGAGCTTTATTGGATGCTATGCAGGGTCATATACTCGCAGAGGGCGAACTGATGGGGTTGTATCAACGCAGGAAAAAGACAATCGAAACACAGGACGACTAATAGTTTACACTTAGTTTTTCTATTATTTTAATATGTAACGTAAGTTTTGTTGTGAATATATGTATGTGAAAGCGTAATTTTTGTAATTTACTTTCTCTATCATTTTTCACTATGAAAATCTTTAAGCACAGCTATCCGTTGTCCTGTGTTTGCGTGACATAATTAAAGTCTTGTGGATACATCAAACAGTTATTTACGATTAAAAGGTCTTTCTCTTCAACAGCGGCTTCCACTTTTGATCTGTATTCTATTGCTCACATTGATGGTACTTTTCAGCTGGATCTCATACCAGGGTGTAAAAAACGCAGCCATCAATACGGGAAAGGAAAGGCTGGTTTCACTCACTTCACAACTGGGTTCGATGTTTTCCCAGTCGATGTCTGCACTTTCCAATACTACAAGAATCCGTGCTAATCATGCTTCCATCATAAGATTTCTTGCTGATACCAATTACTATCGCGATTCGGCGATGCATATCCTGGAGGGCATCAGGCAGGACAGCACTTCGGTGTTGGTAGATCTTTTCAATGCAAATGATCAGCTGGTACTTCGTTCATCCAGGCGTTTGATAGATGAGCGGGTGAATTTCGATTCGATAACAGTTCAACTTTCGCTTAAAACCGACACTTCGGTTGGAAATATTTATCTTCTCAGCGATTCCATGTACTATCCCGTGGTACAGCCTGTGTGGGTGAACCAGCGTATCATTGGCTCGATGGTAAGGTGGAGGCTGCTTTATACAACACCACAAACGATCGAGCAGCTGTCGCAGCTGATGGGAACAAAAGCTACGCTCTATATAGGAAACAGCGACGGTTCACTATGGACTGACCTGGTTAAGCAGGTCGGGTATCATATGCCAGACTCTATTCGACTCAATGAACCAATTGAACATCGTAACCCGGAAAGAGGAAAATTTTTTGCTGCTTATAATAGAATACAAAATACGCCATGGCTGGTGTCCCTTGAATTTTCACAACAAAGTTTACTCGACCCTGCCAATCGTTTTCTGCAATGGATGGTCATTGGCGGGCTTATCCTGCTGGGGATCGGAATTTTGCTCGCCTGGATCATGAGCCGAAATATTATTCGTCCGCTCAACCGGCTAACGGAAGCAGCATCTGGCATTGCCCACGGCAATTATATTCCTACTGAGGGAGCGGACCGACGCGACGAAGTGGGTAAACTTGCCCGTGCTTTCAACACCATGCTCGAACAGGTACGCGAGGCGAGACAGGGACTGGAACAAAAAGTTGTTGAATCCGGTGAGATGAATGAACAGTTAAGAAATCTCACTGCACACCTGCAAAATATCCGGGAAGAAGAGCGCATACATATCGCCCGCGAGATGCATGATGAACTGGGGCAGGTTCTTACAGCTTTTAAAATGGATATTTCATGGCTGCAAAAAAGGTTAGGCGAATCCGCGGAAGAACCTACTCGTGAAAAGCTGGTGGAAATGTCGAAGCTGGTAGATGATGCCGTGATCTTTGTAAGGAAAGTGGCTTCGGAGCTCAGACCCAGTGTGCTCGATGATTTTGGACTGGTATCAGCGCTCGAATGGCATAGCGGGGAGTTTCAGAAACGGTTTCAAATAGATGTTGATTTCAGATCCAATACAAGAGAAGTGCACACATCAGCCCTGGTTGCAACAGGTTTATTTCGCATGTACCAGGAAACCCTTACTAATGTGGCCCGTCATGCTAATGCGAGTAAAGTAACCACCCGCCTGGAATCAAAGAACGGTCTGCTCTCTTTATCCATTCGCGACAATGGCCAGGGGTTCAATCTCAATAATGGCGACCAGAAGCGAAAGACGCTGGGTTTGCTGGGTATGAAAGAAAGAGCCGCTATGATCGGCGGACACCTGGAGATCAGAACAGCACCGGGTGAAGGCACTACAATCTTAATAACCGTACCGGACCAGCAGGCTAATTAGCCACCATCCCTGTAGACCAAATTCGACATTGCTACACTTCCCACAACTACCTGACAATAATAGATGATTCTATTTTCTGGGGCACAACTTCGTCGTTACTTTGAACCTGCAACCAGTAAATCATAACAAGCCATCATCCCTCGCCCCAGGGGGTGAAATCCAATATTCTTTTTTTATAATCTCAAACCTGTTGAAGATGTACGATTTACCGACCGAAACTGTTTGTAGGGAAGCACTTCACGCGCTGGTAGACCATCTTAGTACCAGTTTTTTACCCGCTGCGGATCGCAATCACAACTATTTTATCAACGAGATCCCCCGTGACCTCAGTATCGAGCACAACCAGGAATGGGTAGCGTCTGTTATCAGTGGTATGATATCCTCCGCGATCCAAAACACAAAAAATACCTGTATCCGTTTTAGTGCAAAGAAATATGGGCGTGTACTGGTACTCGAGTTGCGTGAAGCTGGTCGTGCAAAGCCCCAGTCGGATAATCGCCAACTGCAACAAATTAAAGACATAGCAGAAAAACTTGGAGGTTGCCTTTATGTGGGCAGCCAGGAGGAAGAAAGGATTCTTATGTCTTTTAGTTTTCCCAACCTTCCCATCGCCGCTTAAAAAATCCCATAACTTTACCTGCAAACTCAATTTTTTTGCATGCGTAAAGTTTTACTTCAGCTGGCTGTAAGCCTTGACGGCAAGATAGAAGGCCCCAATGGAGAGTTTGACTGGTGCTTTACCGATGATGATTACGGAATGACGGATTTTTTCCAGCGGATTGACTCCATATTTATTGGCCGCAGTAGTTTTGAGG